>JAGGSF010000007.1 GCA_021159235.1 Deltaproteobacteria bacterium
ATAGATTCTATGTTAGAAATCCTGAAAAATTTCTCTATTGAAATAGCAAAGCGGAAAAATAACTCCTTTGGATACTTTGTAGAAAAATATGATTGTTAAACTTATGGAGATATTCAACGGTAAATGACAGCGGATATGTAGCTCGCAGTTGCTCACCCAAACTCTTACGGGCTTCGCATATCTGCAATCCGTTAGATGAAATTCCAACAAGTAATATCAATAGCTGACAAATTTAAGGAAATCCGTCCAATCCAGAGGCTAATATTTTCACCTCAGTTTACTTAGATTTTTTTAATTTTCCCTGCACTCTTAGAGGCAGTCCCCAGATGTTGCAGAATGCTTCACCCTGCTTCTGGTCAAATATATCTTCTTTTTCATAGGTAGCCAGTTTTATATCGTATAGGGAATAAGGGGATTTACGGGAAATAACGGTGCAGTTTCCCTTGTATAACTTTAGCTTTACCTCTCCTGTAAGATTCGCCAGCAGTTTACTGGAAAATTCATCCAGTGCTTCCCTTAAAGGTGTAAACCATAAACCATAATAGACCAGTTCTGCATACTTTACACTGAGCATATCCTTCAGATGCATGGATTCTCTGTCTAAGATAAGCTCTTCCAGAGCTCTCTTTGCTTCGTAAAGAACAGTGGCTGCCGGAGCTTCATATATTTCACGGGATTTTATGCCTACCAGCCTGTTTTCTACTATATCCGTTCTTCCTATACCATAAAGCGATGCCAGGTCATTTAAATGGTGAACAACATCTACGATGTCCATTTCTTTTCCATCTATGGTTACAGGTCTTGACCTGTCAAATCCTATGGATACATAGGCAGGCTCATCGGGGGACTCTTCCGGGCTTTTGGTTAAGAGATAGGCATCCTCCGGTGGTTCATTTTCTGGATTTTCCAATACACCGCACTCAATGGATACACCCCATATATTTCTGTCTATGGAATAGGGACTTTCTTTGGTGATGGAGATGGGAATGTTGTATTTTTTCGCATATTCTATCTCTTCTTCTCTCGATTTGAGCTCCCAATCCCTTACCGGGGCGATAACCTTTATTTCTGGTGCGAGATAAGCGGCGGATACCTCAAACCTTACCTGGTCGTTGCCCTTACCCGTAGAACCATGAGCGATGGCATCTGCATTCTCCTTATTTGCAATATCTATAAGTTTTTTTGTAATAAGTGGTCTGGCTAATGCCGTGGATAGGATGTATTTCCCTTCATACTTTGCCCCCATTCTCAAAGACGGCATCACATATTCTTCCAGAAATTCTTTTTTTACATCTTCCACATATGCTTTTGATGCTCCCACTCTTAATGCTTTTTCCTTTATTTCATCCAAGTTTTCTCCCTGTCCAAGATCGGCGGTATAGGTAATTACCTCACAGTTGTAATTTTTCTTCAACCAGTGAACGATAACGGATGTATCCAGACCTCCAGAATAGGCCAGCACCACTTTATTAATCATTGTTTTCCTCCAGAAGCTTTATAAGTATTGCTGCTTGAACATAGGTTCTATTTTCTGCCTGCTGCCACACTATGGAGTGTTTGCTGTCTATTACTTCATCCGTTACCTCTTTTCCCCTATGGGCAGGTAAGCAGTGCATGAATATAAAATCCCTGGAAGCATGAGACAAAAGTTCATTGTTTACCTGATATGGTTTGAACATCTCATTTCTCAACGGTGTTTCTTCCCTGCCCATACTGGTCCATACATCCGTATATATCACCTGGGCATCTTTTACCGCCTGTTTGGGATCATCTGTAAGTGTGATTTTTGCCTTTGTTTTTTTTGCTATCTGCAGACTTTTCTGGACAACGAAACCGGAGGGAGAAAAATCCAGTGGGGTGGCAATGTGAAGGTTTAAACCCATTACAGCCGCACCCAGCAGCCAGGAATTGGCTATGTTGTTTCCATCACCTATATAAGAAATTTTAACATCCAGGGTCTTAAAATGTTCCTTTATGGTAAATATATCTCCCAGGATCTGGCAGGGATGCAGTAAATCGGATAGTCCATTTATGACGGGTACCGTAGCATATTTTGCTAACTCCAAAATCTTCTTATGCTCAAATGTCCTTATCATTATTGCATCCACATATCGAGATAAGACCCTCGCAGTATCTGCCCAGCTTTCTCCCTTGGAGAGCTGGGTATGCTGGGAGAAGAGGAATATGGCATCTCCACCCAGCCGTTTCATACCTGCCTCAAACGAAAGACGGGTGCGGGTGGATGTCTTTTCGAACAGCATACCCAGTATTTTCCCCTGAAGCGGTGTGTACTCTTTTTTTCCTATGTTTTTTTTTACAAAGGAAGATAAATCCAGCAGTTCTTCTATTTCTTCTCTGGAGAAATCTGCAATGGAGATGAAATCCTTCTTCATATGGGAAGTCTACGCATAGACATGCATTTTGTCAATTATAAATTTGGTTGAGCTTGACACCGTAGGGGAAGGGTATTATTCAATAATAAAAGATGAAGGATGTCCTGCATATTTTAGAATTTGACAAGTTACTCTCCCTGCTGGCTGAAAGTGCATGTACATCCTATGGAAGACAGAGAATAGAAAGCATCAATCCTCAATTTGACTCTGACTTTGCACAGCGGGAAAAAAGAAAAGCAGAGGAGATGTTTGAGTTTTTGAATGACAGGGGCCTTCCTCCCATTCAAGATATAGACATACAGGATGAGATTAAGAAAGCCAGAGTATCTATACTGAGCGGTGCAGAGTTGTATAAGATTGCCCGATTCTTAAAGATGATAGATGCTTTGAGGATGTTCTTTTCTAATTCGAAGGGTCATTTAAAGGAAATTGAAAGAGAATTGAATCCCTGCTATGAGCTTTGTCAAAAAATAGAGAAAGCTATCGACAAAGATGGAAGAATAAAAGATGATGCTTCTCCTTGTCTTCTTAACTTGAGAGGTAAAATAAGGAGATTCCGCAGCAGTGCAAACAGAAAATTGGTTGAGTTATTGGAGAAACCAATTTTACATAATGTAATTGTGGAAAAAATGGTTGCCATCAGAGATGGTAGATATACTATATTGATGAGGCCCAACTTTAAACACTATCTGAAGGGCAGAGTAGTGGATGTATCCCACAGCGGTATAAGCTATTTTGTTGAGCCGGAAACAGTATACGATGAAAACACCGAACTTATAAGGTGTAATGCGGAAGAAGAAAGAGAAATTTCTCGCATCCTGCAGATGTTGACGAATATGGTAAGGGAACAGCAGAATAAGATAGTAAAAAACACAGAGCTGGTTGCTGAGATAGATACTCAGGTTGTAAAATGGTTGTATGCCAGGAGATTTTCTGCTTCCTTTCCTGAGTTTGTAAAGGAGAATACAATTGAGCTTTACGGTGCAAGGCATCCGTTGCTTTTATATAAAGATGATAGAAAAACTGTAGCTACAGATGTCATCGTGGGAAGGCCATATCGCACACTTATTGTGACGGGGCCGAATACAGGCGGGAAAACAGTGTTCTTGAAAACTATAGGGTTGCTTGTAGCAATGAGCTATGCATCACTGCCCATCCCCGTACGAACAGGTAAAATAGGTGAAATAAAAGAGATATTTGCCTCCATTGGTGATGAGCAGAGTATAGAAGAAAACCTCAGTACATATTCGGCAAAGATGAAAAGGATAAAAGAAATATGCGAAAGGGCAGATGAAAACAGCCTTCTCCTGCTGGATGAAATTGGGGCGGGAACAGATCCCAAGGAGGGGGAAGCCGTAGCTGCGGCGATCATTGAATATTTAAAGCAAAAGAATTGTCTTAATGTTGTAACCACTCACTCTCGTAATATTATAAGACGCCTGAAGGATATACAAACAGCAGCCTTTTCCTTTGATGAAGAAAAACTTTCCCCTACATACCAGCTGGAATATGGAAAGATAGGGAAGAGTTATGCTCTGGATATTGCCTCTCTGTATCTTCCTCACACATTGATAGAAAAGGCCAGAGAGAATGTCTCTACAGATAAAGCAGATGAGCTTGTAAAGGAACTGGAGGCAAAATTAGAAGTGCTGAAAAAAGAGAAGATGGAACTGGAGGAAATGAAGGAGCGGCAAAGAGAAATGCTTCTGAGTGCACGCAAGGAGAAAGAAGAAAAGAAAAGGGAATATGAAAATCTCATAACAGAGATAAAGGAGAAGATAAAACCTTTGATAAAAGAGAGGGCACTTCCTGCCATTCATAGAGAATTGGAGAACATAAACCGGCGGGCAAAAAATATATTCAGGGAGGAAGAGATACAGGAAAAGACTATTTTTAAAGTGGGTGATAATGTAAAGATAGCTGGAGTACATACCGGGAGAATTATTGCAGTGAACAGAGGTTATGCCACGGTTGATTGTGAGGGAAAGATAATCAGCCTCTCCTTTTCTGAAATACAGAAAGTAAAGGAGATGAAAACCAGACCAGAGAAAAATATAAGGGCAAATCCTGTAAAAAATGATTATACTTTAGAGGTAAATATTGTTGGGAAGAGAAAAGATGAGGCTTTGATGGAGGTGGAAAAGTTTATAGATAGCTGTATTTTGGAGGATGCATCTGCGATAAGGATCATCCACGGAAAGGGAAGCGGGATCTTGAAGAATGCAGTGAGGGAAATGCTTAAAAACCATCCCTATGTAAGGGATTTTCGTATGGGAAACCCCTACGAGGGCGGTGATGGTGTGACCATTGCAGAACTAAAATGAGTATTTCTGATGAAATAAGAGAAAGAATAGATATCGTGGATTTCATCTCCCAGTATGTGGATCTGGCAAAAAGGGGGGCAAACTATGTGGGTTTATGTCCCTTTCACAGGGAAAAGACACCCTCTTTCGTGGTTAGTCCAGAGAAGAAGATATTTCACTGTTTTGGATGTGGTGCAAGTGGAGATGTAATAGGTTTTCTTATGCGATACGAGGGATACACATTTAAAGAAGCATTGCGTATGCTGGCTGAGAAGGCAGGAATAAGACATACAGAAAAGTGCAAATCAGAGGATGATAAAAAACAGAGATTAAAAGAGATCCATCTCATCGCCTTATCCCATTTCAGGGAGGAATTTTTCAAATGTGAAGTTGCTCAAGACTATTTCTACAAGCGGGGATTTGATGAAAGTGCGGCATATGATTTTTCTATTGGGTATGCCCAGGAAGAAGACAGACTTCTGAACAAGCTGGATAAATTTAAAAGAGAGGAAATATTGGAGAGTGGTATATTTTCTGACTACGATGGAAAACTCTACTGTCGTTTTCATAATAGATTGATATTCCCTATATTCAACGAAAACGGTGAACCCATTGCCTTTGGAGGCAGGCAGATTAAAGGGTGTGATGGAGCAAAATACATCAATTCTCCAGAAACAATCCTTTATTCCAAGAGCAGGGTATTGTACGGTTTAAACTGGGCAAAGAAAAGCATATTACAGAAGAAACAGGCGATTGTGGTAGAGGGGTATCTGGATCTAATCAGATTGCACACCGAGAATATAAAAAATAGTGTAGCTACACTGGGAACATCATTAAATGCATATCACTTGAAGATGCTGAAGAGGCTTTCCCCCGTTGTATTCATGAATTACGATACAGATGAAGCGGGCATCAGGGCCATGATCCGTGCCTTACCCTCCTTTTTTGAAACAGATGTAGAAGGCAGGGTCGTAACCTTGGAGCAAGGTGAAGACCCGGATAGTTTTGTAAGGAAAAACGGAAGGGAAATGTTTATAGAAAGATTGAATAAGGGAAAAGAGCTGTTTTCTTTTTTAATCCAGCATTATAAAGAAAACATCGATCTTTCTTTACCCCAGGGTAAAGCAGAGTTTGTAGAAACATTCCTACCCATCGTGGAGAAGATAAAGGATGGTGTGAAAAAATCGGCTTACATTTCATACATCGCTAAAGAAAGTGGCATTTCAAGTAGTCTTATAACATCAAAGATAAAAGATAAACCCACCTCTTTTAATATTGAGACGCCCAAGAAGGAAGAGTTGCTCATCTCCTGCATAATGGCTGATTTAGATCTTCTTCAACTGGTGGATGATATCGGACAATTTAAGGAACTGTTTGAAGATGAAAGATTGCGTATTTTATTTGAAAGACTATGGGCCATATATATAAAGGAACTTCCCTATAATGTGAATGAGTTTCTGGAGCAGATTGAAGATGAAGGGTTAAAATCCTACGCCTATGGTATTCTTACCTATTCTTCAGACTATTCTTTGAGGGGAGAAAGGGCATTTAAAGAACTCTTAAAGAGTGCAGTTGCAGAGAAAAAAACAAGAAGGCTTAATGAGATAAGGAAAAGAATGGAACAGGGAAAGGATATAGAAGAATTGATAAGGGAATACCAGAAGGAATTCTCCGCATTAAAGAGGCTAAAAAATGGTGAATGATTGATGGAAAACATTATCCATTTTTTACTCAATATAGCAGGAAATATGGGATACGGAGGGATATTCGCACTTATGTTTTTGGAGAGTTCGTTTTTTCCCTTCCCCAGTGAGGTAGTTATCGTGCCGAATGCCTATCTGGCATCCAAGGGAGAGATGAATATAACAGGAGTAATTATAGCTGGTATCCTGGGCAGTCTATCCGGAGCGATGTTTAATTATATGCTTGCCTGGTGGCTTAAGGAGAAACTACTCTTGAAATGGGGGAAATTCGTAGGTCTTAATAAAAAGAAACTGACAAAAGCCTCTCTATTTTTCAATAAACATGGAGAAATAAGCACATTCATAGGAAGGCTTTTGCCGGTTGTAAGGCAGTATATCTCTTTGCCCGCTGGTTTATCAGGCATGAATTTCTTTTACTTTTCGCTATTCACATTTTTTGGTGCTGGTATATGGGTTTCTATTCTGGCTTTTGTTGGATATACAATAGGTTCAAATGAAACTCTGGTCAGAGAAGCCCTACATAACATTACCATCTATATTATCTCTTTTTCTTGCGCTTTAGTCGGATTGTATATTTACATGAGGAGGAAAAATGATCAGCGAGTTCAGAAAGACAGGTGATATTTTATTTCTCATGGGCTTGGTGCATTATAATAGCGGGAATATTAGTGCGCGTGTATCTGATGGTATCTGGATTACAAAAACAGGTAAAAGTCTGTACAATATACGTGGTAAAGATATTGTGAAGATAGGGCTGGAAAAGGATATAAGATGGAATGCAGCCAGCAGCGAAACACCTATCCACATTGAGATATACAAGAAGATTCCAGAGGCTAAGGCAATTATTCATTCTCACAGCCCTCATACTGTTGCCCTCTCTTTTTTGACAGAAAAGATAACCCCTATAGACTACGAATCTTCATTGCGTTTTCCCAAACCTGTAGATGTGTTGAATATAGAGTATGGAAAATGGAAAGAAAAAGCGCATCTGAGCATTCCATCGTATTTGGAAAAATCGGAAAATCCCATTGTGGTTGCCAGGGGTCATGGTGTTTTTGCCTACGGAGGAAGCCTTTTTGAGGCATTGGAAAGGGTCTGTTGTTTAGAATTTGCTTCAAAGATACTTTTGGAGGTAAACAGTGGAGGAGGTAGTAGAAAAACTTAGGAAGGCAAAGAATGTTGTTGTTCTTTCTGGTGCGGGAATATCAAAAGCCAGCGGTATTCCTACTTTTCGAGGAAAAGATGGCTTGTGGAAAAATTATGATGCTACACAGCTGGCTACTTTTTCTGCGTTTAAAAGAGATCCGAAATTGGTATGGCAGTGGTACAACTGGCGGAGGAGTATCATTATCAAAGCTCAACCCAATCCTGCTCACATAGCATGTGTGGAGTTGGAAAAGATGTACAAGGGGGGGTTTTCTCTTATCACTCAGAATGTGGATGGTCTGCATCGTCTGGCCGGAAACCATTCTATCTATGAGTTGCATGGTAATATCTGGCAGACGATGTGTCTATCTTGTGGGAAAATAGAGGAAGAAAGAGTGGTCTACAGGGAAGAGGAGCTTCCTCCTCATTGTAAGAGCTGTGGGGGAGTTTTGAGGCCACGTGTAGTATGGTTTGGAGAAATGCTTCCCCAGGATATTTTACAGGAGGCGTTATCTGCATCTCGCAGTTCTGATGTTTTTTTAAGCATTGGCACATCGGGAGTGGTGCAACCTGCTGCTTCTATGCCCATTATTGCTAAAGAAAACGGTGCCTATGTGGTGGAATTTAATGTTGAAAGAACGCCCAATTCTTCATTTATGGATAAGGTGATTATAGATGATGTTGCAAGGTCTTTACCCAAATTAATGGAGAGGCTTAAAAAAATTTAAGGGGGGATCTTTAGGTGTAAGGCCTAATTTGTAGCACCATTTGAGAAACAGTTGAATAGACTTAATCTTTTCTTCTGTTAGATCGTAGTTTACATTCAGTGTAAGATAGTTTGAGTATTCTTCTTTTGTAAGGTAGGGAAAACGAACATGAAACCAGTCCACTATTTCTCTTATGTGTGTCATCCCCCATTCCTTAGCATGAATGAAATTTTGCACAACCTCTTTTGTAATTTTCTCCCTGTATCCGATCCATAGTGCAAAGACAAATGGCAGGTGGGTGAATGTTTTCCACTCATGGGCCAGATCCAAAACCTCGCCTGAAAGCTCCTTCTCTTTAAACAACGCCTCATCGCCTATAATTATCTGAGCATCAAAATTTCTAATATCAAACCCATACTGCACTTCCTTTTTGAACTTTTCCCTTAACAATATCTGCAGGAGTGCATTTGAGGTGCGAGAATGTTTATCCAGAAGCACTGTTTTGACCTCTTTTAGAGGTTTGTTACAAAACAGAGCTACACTCTTCACATAGTCGGGAGAAGAAATACAAATAGAAGGCACAATAACATATTCTTGAGGGAGGTATGCATATTCTATTACCGGAACGATACCTATATCAATTTCTTTATTCCGCAGCATTTCTGCGCATTCGGATGGGAAAAGTTGTGTAAAATCGTAATCTGTATTTATAGAATCTACGAGAAACGCCTGATACAATGGCCAGGCATTGAGAAAACTTACTAAACCTACACGCAGCATGAGAGTAATAATAAAGGGAAGCGTAACGCTTCCCTTTACCTTTTTTTTACCACTTTCTCTTTAAAATCTCATGCTGCAACATGGCTATAGCCTTTGTAGGATTCAGCTCCTTAGGACATGCAGTAATACAGTTCAAAACGGTATGACATCTCCATACACCATGCTTGTTGTTTACTATATCTAACCTCTCACCTTTTCCATCATCTCTGGAGTCAAATACAAATCTTGCAGCATTCAACATCGCAGATGGACCCAGGTAATCCTTATCAGACCAGTAGAAGGGACAGGACGAAGAACAGCAACCGCACAGGATGCATTCATAAAGTCCATCCAGCTTGGCCCTATCTTCCACGCTCTGCAATCTCTCTTTCTCCGGTGGCGGTATCCTCTCGATCAGATAAGGTTTTACCATAAAATACTTGTTAAAGAAATCCGTGAAATCCACCACCAGATCCTTAATTACAGGAAAACCGGGCAAGGGTTTAATAGTAAGAGTGGTGGTATTGTAGTCCTCGATATGCGCCATGCAAGAAGTAGTATTTACACCGCATATGTTCATACCATCTGAACCGCAGACCCCTTCTCTGCAGGATCTTCTATAGGCGAGTGTTCCATCCTGCTCCCAGCGAATCTGATTCAGTCCATCCAGAACCATCATACCTCTTCTTCTTATTTCTACTTCATAATCCTGAAAATATGGAGCTTCATCCTTTTCTGGATTGTATCTAAATACTTTGAATATTACCTTGTCTCCAACATTTAAAGTCATCTACCCCTCCTCTAATAAACCCTTTTCTTGGGCGGAATGGATGGAAGAGTCAAGGGTTGCATCCTCACCGGTTTATAATCTAATTTTGTATTGCCTTCCTCATCCATATAAACAAGCGAATGTTTTAGCCAGTTTTCATCATCCCTTTCTGGATAGTCTTCTCTGGAATGAGCACCCCTTGATTCTTCTCTTGCCAGAGCAGCTGCTGTTTCAACTATAGAATTGTCAATAAGAGATTCCAGCTCTAGTATTTCTATAAGGTCAAGATTGAAGGTCATACTCTTATCTTCCAGCTTTACCTTCTTGAATCGCTCCCTCAATCCTTTCAGAATTTCCATTTGCTTCTTCATTCCCTCTCCATTTCTAAACACAAACATATTGGTAGACATACTATCTTTTAACTCATCCCAGATATCTATCATCTTTTCCGTTCCCTCTGACTCAAACAGTCTCCTCACCCTATCCATGCCTTTCTTGGCATATTTCTCCGCCAGATATTCCTCACCAGGATATGTAACATCTACATTCTTTTCTATTATCCATTTGGCCGCGGATATTCCTGCTTCTTTACCAGACCACACTAAATCCAGTAAGGAATTTGCTCCCAACCTATTGGATCCATGAACTGATGGGGTAGCACATTCACCAGCAGCATAAAATCCAGGAACAGGAGTCTCTGGTTTATCCATGCTTCCCAGTACAACTTCACCGAATCTATTGGTTGGAATTCCACCCATATGATAATGCATCGTAGGCTCGACTGGAATGGGCTCCTTGGTGCAATCAATGCCCGTAAACTTGTAAGCCAGCTCCCATATACCAGGTAATTTATCCATAATATAGTCATGACCCAGATGGTCCAACTTTAGTAACAGGTGATCTTTCTTTGGACCTACGCCCCTTCCCTCTCTAACCTCTATTGTCATTGAACGAGACACAACATCACGAGAAGCTAAATCCAGGACACGAGGTGCGTACTTTTTCATAAATCTCTCACCCTCAGAGTTGATCAGATAACCACCTTCTCCTCTTACCCCTTCTGTGATCAGGTTGCCTATAGCATATATGCCAGTAGGATGGAACTGTATAAATTCCGGGTCTTCTACAGGTATTCCTGCTCTTAAGGCCATCGTCCAGCCATCACCGGTGTTTAAATGGTTGTTGGTGCTGGTGCGGAACATTCTTCCGTTTCCTCCGGTGGCAAAGATGGTTGCTTTTGCAAAGAAGATGTGAAATCCACCGTTTATCATATCCCAGGCTAATACACCTATTACCCTTCCTGTCTCCTCATTCTTCAGGAGCTGCAATGCAAAAAACTCATTGTAATAACTCACATAAGGAGCTACATCTTCTCTCAGTGTTCTTTCAAAAAGTGCATGTAATATAGCATGACCGGACCTGTCTGCAATAGCACAGGTGCGATGAGCTATATCTTCCCCAAAGTTTCTCATTGAACCGCCGAAAGAACGCTGATAAATCTTACCATTTTCTATACGAGAAAATGGTATTCCCCAATGTTCTAATTCATACACAAGTCCTGGAGCCTTTTTAGTGAAATCTTCAATGGCATCCTGATCACCTAACCAGTCACTGCCTTTCACCGTATCGTAAAAATGCCATACCCAGTAATCTTCATCCATATTTGCAAGAGCAGCATTGATGCCGCCCTGAGCGGAAACAGTGTGCGAACGGGTGGGAAAAATCTCAGTAATGACTGCCGTTTTCAGCCTTGCCAGGCCTGTTTGCACAGCGGCAGCCAGTCCCGCACCACCTGCTCCCACAATTGCTACATCTACTGTATGAAAATCTACTTTAAACTCTGCCATAAAAACACCTCCTTTCTAAGGAACGATAGCTATAAATGCAACCCAGAAATAAACAACCCCTGTTATACCAAATACAAGCTTCAGGGTTGTTCTCCAGCCAGCCGTTCTTATATAATCATCAAATACATAGAAGACACCATTCATTCCGTGATAGACAAGGAACAAAGCAAATACTACATAGAATACCTTCTTGAACATTGCATGCATCATAAACCACATCATTGCCGAAGGCCACAAACTGCCCCAATGATTGATAAACATGTGGAAAATAAGTATGAGGATAAGACACAAACCTGTAATTCTTTGAGCAAACCAGGAGAAATCTCCTGCTTTTGCACTACCTGTATATCTATCTATATATCCCCTCATGAATTCTGCCATCTTTTCACCTCCTTAAACAGAAAACGTCAATACAGCACCGATTATAAACAGGATAATGGCAATTACCCAGAAAACCCATATATTGGAATTGTAGTTTTCTCTCTCTGCACCATGAGCAAGATTGACAATCACGATCCTCAACCCGTTCATTGAATGATAACACAAAATAGCCCATACAATTAAAGCTACAACCTTGTTAGTGCTCATAAAACCTGCAAAATGAAACAAGAAATACAGAACCAGAAGCAATCCCGTAATGCGGTGCAGCAACCATGCAATCCAACCCTGATGCCACTTATAACTTACGCTGCCTTCCAGCCATCTCTTCTCAGCATTAAAATACTTCATAACACCTCCTTTCCTATTACACCTTTAAAGCCGGGGTCCTCCGGCTTTAAAGGTAGCAAATTGAGCCTGTTTATTTCAGCAAACCCAATTCCTCTACTCTGTCACACACCTCTTTTACATGGTCTGCTGATTTTTTCAAGAGTGCCTTTTCTTCATCTGATAGATCGAGCTCTATAATCTCTTCTACACCATCCTTGCCCAATTTCACAGGAACGCCGACCGGTAGGTCATTTATGCCATATTCACCATGCAGGAATGCATGACAGGGAATTACTGCTTTCTGGTCTCTCAAAATGGACTCCACCATCCAGCATACACCTGCTGCCGGTGCCCAGTAGGCACTTGTTCCCAACAGTTTTACTATTTCGCCACCACCCATCCGTGTTCTGTCCACAATCTTCTCTAATGCATCTTTATCTACACATTTGCTTACAGGCACACCATAGATAGAGGAATATTCTCTCAGAGGCACCATATCATCACCATGGCTACCCAGTGTCATTGCCCACACATCCTTTACAGATACCTTTTTCTCCATAGCCAGGAAAGCCATAAACCTTGCAGAATCCAATGCACCTGCCTGTCCTACCAGACGATTGTCTGGAAATCCTGTTACCTTTTTCGCAGCATAGATCATGGCATCTAAGGGATTGGCCACAATGACAAAGATACAATCTGGTGCATATTTTTTTACATTTTCAGCCACCGTTTTCATAATCGGTATGTTCTTGCCCAAAAGATCATCTCTGCTCATGCCCGGTTTTCTTGGAAAACCAGCTGTCATAACCACGACATCTGAACCCTCAATAGCCTTATACACATCACCTTTTGATGAACCGATGATCTTTGTATCATAACCAAGAATAGGGCCCGCCTGCATCATATCCAGTGCTTTTCCCTCTGGCAGATTTTCAATGATATCGGTCATTACCACTTCATCTGCAATACCCTTCATTGCCATAATAAAAGCTGCAGATTCTCCCACATGCCCTGCACCGATTATACTCACCTTACGGATTCCCAACATTTTACACCTCCAGAATAAGATTAAATCCCATTAAATTTTATACCACAATAAAATAGATTGTCAACATTATTTGAAGTTTTGGCTTGACACATCATGGCAATGAATGTTAAAAAATCTCAAGAGATGCAGGTTTATGAAAAAAGAAAAAGAGTACAGCATATGTTTTCTTTTATCGCATCCAGATATGACCTTTTAAATCACCTTCTAAGTTTTAATATAGACAGATTATGGAGAAAAAAAGCAGCTTGCAGGGTAAGAGGGAAACGCATTTTAGATTTAGCCACTGGCACAGGGGATATGGCTATTGAAATAGCAAAAAGAGACAAAAATTTCCACATAATAGGATTGGATATAAGTGGAGAAATGCTCAGCCTCGCTCAAAAAAAGGCAAGAGACGCTCGACTTGAAAATCAAATAGAACTTGTACAAGCCTCTATGGAACATTTACCCTTTCGTTCATCCTTTTTTGATTCAGTCGTCGTTGCATTTGGATTGAGAAACGCCCAGGATAGGATACGTGCATTGTTTGAGATGTTCAGGGTGTTGCGCAAGGAAGGTACAGCAGTAATCTTAGAATTCAGTCATCCCGCAATTCCTGTATTCAAGGATGTCTATCTTTACTATACTCAATGTATCCTGCCGCTTATTGGAAAGGTAATCTCGGGGCATAGAAATGCTTACTTGTATTTGCCTACTTCCATAGCAGCTTTTCCAAACAGGGAGTATTTAAAACATGCAATGAGAGCAGTTGGGTTTGGGAATGTTTATTGTAAATTGCTAACCTTAGGCATCGTTGCGCTACATACAGGTAAAAAGATCTGTAAGGTGTAGTTATGAAAAGCTTTACTATTATTATTGAGTTTCATTTTAACAAAGATACAACTATTCGATGGGCAACACCAATTTATCCTCTATCCTGTTCAGATTACACAAATATTATATTCGTTGACAATAGTGAGATAGAATGGAGGAATGTCACCTTTACAAGATTCATTGGTGGATATTCAATGCATGACGGAATATATGATGAACTACAAATTAGGTGATATAGTTATTGTAGCCTTTCCCTTCACAGATTTACACAAAACGATAAGAAGACCGGCATTAGTCGTTGCGGATATAGGTGATGAGGATGTTTTAGTAGCTCGTATAACGGGTCAAAAACATGAAACAGAGTTTGATATGGAATTGAAAGACTGGGCAAAACAGGGACTCCTTTTACACTCCTATGCCCGATTATCAAAACTTGCCACATTAAAAAGAAGTGATATATTTAAGAAAATAGGCAGATTGACAGATGAAGAGATTCTCGATGTGAAAAAAAAATTAAAGATGCTGTTTGAAATCAGCTGAGTTTAAATCTATATAAAAAGGGTAATTGTATGTTCACTTGCGTAAAGGAAAAATTTGCTTATTTGAAAGGCTGTCTTTGAAAGGGATAACGAAAAAGAAAGATTAAAGAAGATAGAAGAAGCACTGTCTCGTGAAGGGGACTGGACTAAGATCCAGGAATTAGAAAAGGAAAAAGCATCTATCATCAAGAAATTAGAAATAGTAGAGAAGTGGGAAAAAGACATAAATAGTCTGGAAGAGATGTATGCAATCGCTCGTGACGAAGAAGAAAAATCCATAATAGAAGAAATAAAAGATGAATTAAAAAAAATAGAACAAGATATGGAAAAGAGAACAAAGGAATTTTTGTTAGGAGGAAGAGATGACAAAAGGAGTGCCATAGTTACTATACACGCAGGCGCTGGAGGACTGGAAGCATGTGACTGGACAGGTATGCTGTTTAGAATGTATTCCATGTGGGCAGAAAAAAATGACTTTAAAGTAGAAATAGTGGACAGGCTGATAGAGGAAGCAGGTTTCAAGTATATCACATTTATAGTGAAAGGAGCTTACGCTTATGGTTACCTAAAAGGTGAATGCGGTGTACACAGGCTGGTGAGAATCTCTCCCTTTGATGCCTCCAGGAGAAGGCATACCTCATTTGCTTCTGTATCTGTTATTCCAGAAGTGGAAGATGATGTAAAGATCGATATAAAACAAGGTGACTTGCGTATAGATACATTCAGGGCATCCGGTCATGGTGGTCAACATGTAAACAAGACAGATTCTGCAGTCCGCATAACACATATTCCCACCGGCATCGTAGTTACCTGTCAGAATGAAAGGTCGCAATACAAAAATAAGATTACCGCCATGCGTATACTGAAAGCTAAACTGTACAAAAGAGAGATGGAGAAAAAGGAAGAGGAGAAAAGGGATGTTTTCAAACAAAAAAAGAATATAGAATGGGGCAATCAGATAAGGTCTTATATTTTACAACCTTACAAGATGGTCAAGGACCATAGAACAGGATTGACAGTAACAAATACAAAGGTAGATGCTGTTTTAAATGGAGAGATAGAAGAATTCATTGAAGAAAACCTGAGGTATAAGAATGGAAAATAAATTCTTCAAGCAGAGAATGCAAAAATTAAAAGAGGTTGAAGGTCACCCATTTTATAATGAGGAATTCTGTCCTGAACACCATGCCAGGGATATTGTAGAAAGATTTAAACCTGTTGACAGTGATACTCTACTTAAAAGAAAAGATAGAGTGAGTGTTGCAGGAAGAATTCTCAGCATAAGGAGTTTTGGTAAAATCTATTTTATGCATGTTCAGGATACATCGGGGAAAATTCAAATCTACATACAGAAAGGAGCAATAGATGACGAAATCTTTGGTTTTATAAAAAAGTTGGATATTGGCGATATTGTTGGCATAAGAGGCTATGTCTTTAAAACGAAGACCGGAGAGGTGACGATATTTGTAGAAGAGATGCAGCTGCTTACCAAATCCTTCAGACCCTTGCCAGAAAAATGGCACGGTCTGAAGGATAAAGAACTACGCTATAGAGAACGATATGTGGATCTAATCGTCAATCAAAAGACAAGAGAAGTGGTGAAAACCAGAGCGAAGATATTGAGTCTATTGAGAAAATTTATGGATAAAGAAGGGTTTATAGAGGTAGAAACACCGATGATGCAAAACATAATTGGTGGAGCTTCTGCCCGTCCCTTTAAAACTTACCACAATGCACTGAATATGAATCTCTATATGCGTATAGCACCGGAGCTCTTCTTAAAGAGATTGGTGGTAGGTGGTCTGGAAAATGTTTATGAATTGAACAGGAATTTCCGCAATGAAGGAATAGAC
>JAGGSF010000112.1 GCA_021159235.1 Deltaproteobacteria bacterium
CACAAGGCATATGCAGCATCACGGTATAACCCATTTCATGAAGCTTGTTCGCAATCTCCCTGGTATAAGGAGCATATGGAAGACAGGAAAAGGCAAGGGGAATGTTGAGTCGGGCAAACATCAATGCCAGCTTTTCATTATACCCCACATCATCAATAATAATAGAAATTTTCCCCTTAAAAACCTTCTTAAGTTCTGGTTTCTCGAGTTCTTTTTTTACTACAGGGGGTGATACATGCTTTTCCCTGTGAACATAATTCTCCACAAAGTACACTACAACACCTATGCAACAAAGACAGATGATAATTTGAAGGGCTCTTTTCATCTCCTACTTGTGCTCTATAATTTCAATAGCCCTTAAAAGACCAATAGCCCTGGAAAGTTGATAATCCTCTACCCTTTCAGCTTTAGTTTTTAACTTCTTTAAAGCTTCAAGATGGTGGGGAAGGTTTTCCTCTCTTAATACCTTGCTCTCTTTTATCTCTAACTTGCCCTGCGGCACATATATATCAGGCGTAATACCTAAAGCCTGTATGCATCTTCCAGATGGTGTGTAATATTCTGCTGTAGTAAGGCTAAGTGCAGAGCCGTCTTCCATCGGGAATATCGTCTGCACACTTCCCTTACCAAAACTCTTTGTTCCCATAATAATGGCTCTCCTGTGATCCTGAAGGCAACCAGCAAAAATCTCCGATGCACTGGCCGAACCACCATTTATCAAAACTACAATCGGATAAGTAGGTTCATCTCCACTGTTCTTAGCATAATATATCTTGTCCTGCGTTTTCACCCTCCCCTTGGTGGAAACAATCACCCCATCTGTTATAAACAGGTCGGCAGTCTCAATCGCCTCTGAAAGGAGTCCTCCTGGATCATTTCTCAAATCAATAATTAACCCCTCTATCTTCCCGGAAAATCTCTTCAAAACCCTTTTCACTTCTTTTGCTGTTCCATCCTGAAATTGTAAGATATGAATATAACCAATCTTGGGAGAAATCTCCTCATACTTTACGCTCTTTATATGAATTATATCCCTCACAATGGTAATATCTATGGGTTTCTTAATCCCTTCCCTGGACACCGTTATTTTAACCTTTGTCTGGGGCTTCCCCCTTAAAAGCTTTACCACCTCCTTCAATGGCATGCCCAATGTACTCTTACCGTTTATACTCAGAATTACATCGCCTGCTTTTACTCCCGCCCTATAAGCAGGCGTATCCTCTATGGGAGAAATCACTGTAAGCAATTTATTCTTAATTGTTATCTCTATTCCTATACCACCAAACTGCCCTTTCGTTAAAACCTCCAATTCTTTAAACTCGTCCTCACTCATATAGGAGGAGTGAGGATCTAAGGAACTCACCATTCCTTTGATAGCTGACTCTATAAGTTCTTTATCGTTCACATCTTTGACATACTGTTTCTCTATAGTTGCAAGCACATCAGAAAAAATTTTCAGCTTGCCATATTTCCCTCTGTTTTCTACATGAGCCGAAATAGAAACAACGCTCAAGACAAATAATACAACAGCAAAAATAAAGATCAAAAAACCCGTGTTCTTCCTTTTCATCTTTTTCTCCTTATATTTTCACAGTTCAACCACTTTAAAGGGTTTAATGCCAATACCTGTTTTCTCAACTCAAAATGCAAACATCCTGTCACTTTTCCCAGCCGTGTACCTGCAGCTACAGTATCATGCTTTCTTACCTCTACAGTATCCATTCCCGCATAGATAGTATAATACTTATTCAAATGATTCAATATAATTGTTCTGCCATATCCTGGCACATCACCCACATAATCCACACATCCCGAATAAACCGCATAAACACCCTCTTCTTTATCCACGCTAATATCTATCCCGTTATTCTTAGTGTAAATACCTATCACCTTATCATACTTCTTTCCAAACCTTCCAATTATTGTGCCCCTTTTTACTGGAAATATCAACTTCCCTCTAAGTAAATGAAAGGTTTTCTTTGCTGCGTATCTCTTCTTCAATTTCTCTTTAACAATTCTTACCAACAACGCTTCTAAATATCTCCTTCTCTTCTTCAATTCACAAACTTGAGATACATACATCCTTTTGCTATGTTCGAGTGATGCCAATAGATAACTTTTCTTTCTTTTCTCCTGAACCAGTGCCCTTTCCTGTCTGTTTATACGAGATACCACTCTTTTCTTCCTAAAAACAAGTATCTTTAACCAGTTCTCATCCTTCTCCAGTTTTTCCAGTCTACCCGTATATTTCAACAACCTTTCCTTAAAAACATTAGCAGTCTTTCCCAGCATACACATCGTCCAGGAGGGAGATATATCTGTGTGAGAGGGAACATATTGCTCTTTCCTGAAAGATACAATGAGAAAAGTCTTAAAATGGGCGTTTAAAAGTCTTTCATCTTCTTCTATTTCCCTTCTTAAACATCCTATATCATCTTGCAACATCGCGATGCGCTTTTCAATTTTCCTCACTTCTGCCTTCTCCTGCCTGATCTTCCTGTGAAGTTCTCTTATTCGCTTGTTAATAGATATAATTTCTTTCTTTGTCTGGAAATATCTTCTTTTAATTATGTTGAGCTTCTTTATTTTACTCTTTATTTTCCCCTTCACTTCTTTCAATTCTGTATGAATGTGTGTGCTTTTATCCGCACAAAACACATTTGGAGAGAAAAGAAATAGTAAGACCACAAGAAAACTAAAGCTCTTCATTCCTTACAGCAAAAAGTATGCATAAGAATGAAACAAATATATTCAACAAAACTGCTATCAGAGAAAATCCACAAATGGATAGAAAATCAGAGTTGTCTAATAAATTATGTATAAAATCCCTTATAAAAACAAAAACTCCAATCGATGCAAAACCGGCCAGGACTATCCCTGCAAAGCTTAAAAGAAACGCTCCAGTCATCAAAAGCATCTTTATCTTCTCTGAACTACATCCTAAGAGTTTCAACGTTAATACATCCTCTCTTAAATCGAGATAAAACAGCCTGCCCGTTAACAAAAAAATGGCGATTTCTACCACAATAAAACCACATAAAAACAGAAGAGAAAAAAAAAGAAAGTGCTTATAAGAATGCTCGTAGGACATGATAAGGCGTGATGGAAGGAGAACATCCTTCACACTTGAATATTGAAGCAGTTCATTCTTTATGCTGCTTATCTTCTTCTCCTTTAAAAAACGAGGCTTTACAAAGATACCTGCAGAGTATGGAAGGGGATTGGAAAGATGCCCGGGCAACTTCACTCCCATGTTCTTTTCCACTATATTCAAAGCCTGTTTTGAAGAGATGAGATGCAACGATTTTATCCATTCCTTCCTTTTTATACGCATACAAACATTGTTTATCTTTTCAAGTGGGGTATTTTCATGAAATATGATATATACATGAACACGAGATTTAACCATATTAAACCGACAATTGATAAGTAAAAAAACCAAGAAAATTAAAACAAGCATCAAGGTGAGAAGGAAGGATGTAAAAAAACACGTTCCACTCAGGGTCTTATTCTTGCCCAGAATCCTGACTATGTATTTCATGTAATTTGCCTTCGTTCAAAAAAAAGACCCTTCCCTTCAATGAAGGAAGGTCTTTACTGGAAAACATGAGGATGCCCTTGTCCTTACAAAACTCCCCTTCCATTATATCTATTACCTTTTCCACAGAAGAAGGAGAAAGATACCTAAACGGTTCATCAGCCAAGATAATAGGAGTATCGAGGGAAAAGATCATAGCCAGAGAAAGTCTTGCCTTTTCTCCAGGAGAAAGAAACATAACCTTTTTTTTTAAGATATCCCTCAAGCTCAATTGAGACAAAAACCGTTCTATCAAAGGCATAAATGTCATCTTCTTCCTATCCCTCATCTTATTGATAAATAAAAGGTTATCTAAAACACTCATATACTCAAACAAACGAAAGTTCTCAAAAAAAACACCCATATACCGTCTCAAAAGCAGTATATGCTCATAATTCTTCAAGCTGGAGGTATCTACCCCCATTACACTTACCCTGCCTCTTTCAGGGTAAATGCTGCACAGGATAATCTTAAGCAATGTTGTTTTTCCAGAGCCTTCACCACCTATAATCTTTACTATCTCACCCTTTTTCAAGCACAAATTTATACCCTGCAGAATCCAGTTGTCTCTATCGTATGTTTTATATACATCTTCCAAACAAACTAATTCTTCCCTAACCATTCTTTTACCGCCATACTGATACCGGTTGCATTAAACCCAAACTTACACAGAAGATCATCACAGCTACCCGATTCACCAAAAACATCAGGCATTCCTATACGCTTCATCTTAACAGGATAATTCTCGCCCAGAAATTCCGCCACCGCACTACCCAATCCACCTAAAACCGTATGTTCCTCTATGGTTACCACTCTTTTCGTTGATTTAGCAAAATCATAGAGCATCTCTTCATCAATAGGCTTCACCGTAGCCATATCTATTAAAGATGCGCTTATCCCTTCTTTCTCCAGCAACTTCGCCGCTTCCAGCGCATACCATACCAGAAATCCACAGGCAACCAATGTTACATCCTTCCCTTTCCTCAGCACCTTTCCTCTGCCAAAAACAAAATCACCTTCTGTAAAAACAGGAGACTTGGCCCGAGATGTTCTGATATAAACCGGTCCGTCATTCTTTATGGTAGACAGAACAGCAGTATACGCCTCATTGTAATCTGCTGGAACAACAATCTTCATATTGGGAAGAGTTCTCATTAAAGAAATATCCAATACCGCCTGATGACTGCCTCCATCCTCGCCCACATTTACTCCCCCATGAGAACCACACAAAACCACAGGCAACTTTTGATATGCAACGGATTGCCTCACCGACTCAAATGCTCTTCCCGTAATAAATACAGCAAAAGAAGAAGCATAAGGTCTCTTGCCACACAACGCTAATCCCGCTGATACATCTACCATATTTGCCTCTGCGATACCCATATCAAAAAATCTATCCGGAAAAGCTTCTTTAAACTTTAAACTCCTGGTTGAACCTGCTAAATCCGCATCCAGCACCACCACATCCTTGTATTTTCTTCCCAGTTCAAGCAATGCATCTCCATAAGCATCCCTAGTCGCCTTCATCTATCTCCTCCAGAGCCTTTTTCAATTCCTCATCTGTTGGAGCTACACCATGATACTCCACTTTGTCTTCCATAAATGAAACCCCTTTACCCTTTACAGTACGGGCAATAATTACAGTGGGGAATCCTTTATTCTTCTTTGCCTCTTCAAATGCTCCTATCAATTCAGAAAATTTGTGTCCATCAACAGATCTGGTATAGAGACCAAAAGCCTTGAATTTGTCCTCCAAGGGATAGATGTTCATCACATCCCTGCACCTTCCATCTATCTGTAAAGTATTGTTATCTACAACCACACATAGATTATCCAATCTATAATGGGAAGCAGACAGAAGAGCCTCCCAAACCAGCCCTTCATCCATTTCTCCATCGCCCACCAAGCAATAAACACGAAACGGGTTTTTGTCGAGCTTTCCGGCCAAAGCCATTCCACAAGCCTGAGACAGACCATGAGCCAGCGAACCGGTAGAAGCCTCTATACCAGGCAGATATTTGGCATCTGGATGTCCCTGTAAGGGACTGCCCAATTTTCTCAATGTCCACAACATATTGCGGGGAAAAACACCGGCCCTGCTCAATACAGCATACAGAGCAGGAACAGCATGTCCCTTGGACAAAACAAACCTGTCCCTGTCTTTATCGGATGGTCTTCTTGGATCATAGTTCATAACCTTGAAATACAGGCTAACCAATATCTCTACACAAGACAGTGACCCTCCCACATGCCCCGACCCCGCCACATTGAGCATTAAGAGAATGTCTCTTCTAATTTCCTTAGCTATCTTCTTCAACTCTTCCATCTCCTCTTTCATAGACAAACTCCAACATATTTTGAATGGTAAACTCTTCTGGATAAACTACTTTCCCCCACCTCTCTAAAACCTTCGCCGTCACCGGTCCTATTGCTACAAACAAGCCCACATTTCTACTCCATTCCTTCCACATATCACCAAATAGCTTTATCGTATGCTGAACCGTGGAAGGGCTGGTAAACATGGCATAGTCAATATAACCCGCATTCTTTGCCCTCTCAAGAAAAGCATAACACAAGGGAGGAACAATATTCCTGTATAAGGGAAGCACCCTTACTTCTGCCCCTTCTTCCTTCAATCCTTTTTCCAAAATGCCCCTCGTTTCTTCTGCCTGAGGGAGAAGCACCCTTTTGCCCCTTGCATTTGATTTTATCAAAGTCTCAAGCAAATCCTCCCCTCTAAAGGTTTCTGGAACAACATCTGCCTCTATACCAAAACTATTTAATGCCTCCTCTGTCTTTTTACCTACACAGGCAATTTTCATACTATCGAGCTTTCTTATATCATCACTTAGAAACTTAAAGAAATAATTTACCCCCACCTTACTGGTAAATACAATCCAGTCCACATCAGGAATCTTAATCTCTTTAACCAGGGGCTTAAACGATATGGAGGGAAAGGGATAAACGCAATTTCCATCCTGCTCCAATCTCATTGTAATATCTATTAGGTCATACCTCGACATGGAGAGAAATATCTTCCTTTTACCTCTATCTCTCTCTTTGTCCCTGCTTCTCATAAGTATCAATCCCTCTTTTTCTTTTATAAGAGAGGCATCTTTAAAAAATTCAACTTCCACTTCTTCATTGCAAAAGAGAAGTATGTTGGGTGAAACACCATCTTGAATGAAAATGTGTTTTGCAACCCCTAAAGCCCTCTTCAGCCTTTCCGGAACAAGATATAAAGGCAAAGAATTTACCACAAAAACTTCTCTATTCATCTTTTACCAATCTATTCATCTTCTCTGCACACCTTTTCGGAAGCTCATCTATACAAGAACCTTCCTCTGCAAAGTTAAACATTTTCCATTCTCCGTTTTTTCTTATCGCATACATCACAGACAAGACCACCTTGTCTCCTTTTTTTTCAGCATAAGCACCTATAGGATCATTGCATCCTGCTCCCATCAAGCGCACAAATTCTCTTTCCATCCAGACACATTTAAATGTCTCCTCATCATTTACAGAACACACAATATCCTTTAACTTTGAGGCATCCCTTACCTCCATCCCTATTACCCCTTGTCCGCAAGCGGGAACAATGGGCAATCTCTCCATGTTTATATTAACTCCAAGTCTCCTTAAAGCTGCTTTTGCCAAAACAATTGCCTCATATTCACCCTTAAAAAGTTTTTTTATCCTCGTATCTACATTTCCTCTCAAGGGCTCAAAATGCAGATCTTTTCTTAAGACTCTTATCTGAAGCATCCTTCTTAGAGAAGATGTGCCAATCACAGCTCCTTTCTTCAAATCTCTAAAATATCCATCCCTACATACAATAACATCGAATGGCTCTTCTCTCTTTAAAACAGCACCAATAGTAAGCCTGGGAAAAAGAACTGCAGGAACATCCTTCATACTATGCACAGCTATATCAATCTCTCCTTTTAAAAGTTTTTCCTCCAATGCCTTCACAAATAAACCCTTTCCTCCATAAGAAGATAGAGACCTATCTAAAAGCCTGTCCCCTTCTGTTTTTATAACCTTTATTTTCACCAAAAGATCCGGGAATCTGCCAAGAATTGCTTTTTTTACTGCATTTGCCTGCCAAAGAGCTAACCGGCTACCCCTTGTTCCCAAGGTAATCGTCATTTTTTAACATCGGCAGTTTCAGCAAAGAAACAATGCATGCTGGCACCGGCATCTTCCAAAGAAAAGATCCTTTTTATTGCCTCTATGTAAAGATCCCCTTCAGGATGATTGAGAAAACCCCTTATGTTCTGTGTAGGTTCATGTAAAAGCTTATTGAGCACAGAATTTACCATAGCCTCTATCAGCATCCTATCCCCGTCTTCTACCCTATTCCCCAATTTTTTATACAACTTCTCCAATTCTCTGTTTTTCAAAACATCAATCCTTTTCCTCAATCTCGCCACCACCAATTCAAAATCCAATGACTCTGTATATCTAATGTAATTTTCTACTTCTTCCTCAATAATCTTTTCTGCTTTTTCAGCATCGGCTTTTCTAAATTTGATGGCTTCATCTACTATACCCTTCAGCTCATCTATGTTATACACAAAAACCCCAGGAACATCAGCCACATCATCTTCAACATCCCTCGGCACAGCTATATCCATAATAAGCAAATCCTTCCTTCTCTTTTCCACATCTTTTCTAAATATAACGGGTAGTGGAGAGGCGGTAGATGTTACTACCATATCCACATCACCTATAAACTTTCCTATCTCATCCAATGAAATAGCCCTCGCTCCACAGTTAAAGGCTATTTCCTTTGCTTTTTCCAGTGTCCTGTCGGCAATATACATTACATTTGCCTGCTCTGAAAGGAGATACTTTAAAGACAGCCGAGCCATCTCTCCCCCACCCACCACCATCGCCCTCTTTCCCTCAATACTACCACCAAAGAATTCCCTCATCTTAATTACTGCCGCATAGCTTATGGAAACAGGTTTTTCACCCAACCGGGTTTCCCTTCTCACCCTCCTGGCCACACTGAAAGCTCTTCTCATCAGTCTATTCAAAGAAGCCCCGGATGTGGAAAACTCCACTGAACACCTATATGCTTCCTTCATCTGCCCTAAAATCTGCGGTTCCCCTACAACCAGCGAATCCAAACTGGACGCCACCCTAAACACATGTCTTATCGCTTCTTCATCCAATTTTGTACAAATAAAGGGTGTTATTTCCTCCTTTTTTATACCCTTAAACTCCTGTACAAAATTCAAAATATCCCCTACGCAGGCACAGGGATTCTCAGCTGCTCCAATTATTTCCGTCCTATTACAGGTAGAGAGAATCATTACCTCATCAACATTCTTTTTAGCATACAATTTCTTCAACGGTACACCTATGTTCTTCATATCAAAAGAGAGCCTTTCTCTTAACGGGAAGGAAGATACCTTATAACTTGTTCCTACAACAAATATTACACGCCTCATCAATGTGCTCTGTTTACCGAATAATCTATTAAAGCCTCCAGAACTTCCTTACTGGGTGAAATTTCCAGACACCTTATCGCTTTTTTTGCCCGTTCAGCATAATCTGTCGCCTTTTTAAAGCTATATACGATACCATTCCTCTCCTCCACCAGTTGCTTTATCCTCAACAGGTTTTCTCTTTTATTTGATTTTTTCAATTTTTTCACCGCATCCATCAGCTTTCCATCATCATTATGCAAGCTGTGTATCAAAGGCAAGGTTATTTTTCCTTCTCTTATATCCTTCATTATCTCTTTCCCCATCTCTTCCTCGCTTCCTATATAATCTAATACATCATCATAGATCTGAAATGCAATACCTAAATTCTTCCCCATTTCAGAAAATAGTTCTATTCTGTCCTTGTTGCAACCGGAGAACATTGCTCCTACCACGCTACTTGCTTCAATTAAAACACCGGTCTTCATATATATTATCTCCAGATACTCTTTCTCCGTCAGTTCCATTCTTCCCGTATTTTCCATCTCTTTTGTCTCTCCCTCAGTAAGGATACAAACTGCCTCTGATATCTTTCCAGCGATCTCCTCGCCATAACCTAAAACCGTATTATAAGCAAAGGAATACATATAATCACCGGCAAGAATAGATGCTTTATTCCCAAACAAACGGTTAGAAGAAACAACGCCCCTGCGCACATCGGCCTCATCTATCACATCATCATGCAAAAGCGATGCCGTATGCACCAGTTCCATGATTGCTCCCAATCTATACAATGGTGCCATATCTTTTTTGTAATTTGAACATAGAGCAGAATAGACAACCAACAGCGGCCTCAACCTTTTTCCCGTCCTAATTACCTGGTTAAAAACCTGCTTAGTAGAGGAAGATTGAGAAACAAACATCCTGTACAACTCTTCATCTATCTTTCGAGTATGTGTAGATATGATTTTCTTTAACCTATCCTTATCCATACCTAAACCAAAGATACTCCCACTATCTTATCCCCTTCTTCCAATCTCTGCAATTTAACACCTAAGGCTGCGCGAGAAAGTTTTTTTACATCCTTTGTATCTATGCGTATAACTCTACCCTTATTCGTTAAAATAATTAAATTTTTCCCTTTTACATCCGGCAATACCTCCACAACATATCCACCTTTCTCTACATTCGTACCCTTTACCCCTCTGCTACCTCTATGTGTCTTTCTTATCTCATCTATGGATATCTTTTTACCATAACCCTTCTCTGTAACCAGGATAACATTCTCATAACCTCTACAGGCAGAAACCACCTTATCTTCATCCATCAACCTCATTCCTATAACACCTTTAGCACTTCTTCCCATTTCCCTCACATCACCTACATCAAATCTCCCTAAAAACCCCCTATAAGTAGAGACAATGATATCCCCCTTGTCCATGTTAAACACCTTAACCACAAAATCTCCTTTTTTTAATGAAAGCGCTATCTTTCCGCTTTTCCCTCCACACAGAAGAGATACCTTTGTCTTTTTTATAATTCCCTGCTCTGTAATAAATACAAAATATGGCGATTTCTCTTCCCCTAAGGGAACAATTGCCCTGATCTCCTCACCTTCTTGCAGGTTTACCATGGTGGATACAGACCTACCCTTACTGTAAAAGGTTGCCTCTGGAATAAGGTATGCCTTTAAGGTAAATACCCTGCCATAGTTGGTAAAAAAATATAGCAGGTCAAGATTGTTCGCAGAGACAACAACACGGTTTACATCATCCGTTCTCAATACCTCTTTTCTTCCCTTTCCTCCCCGAGCCTGAGGAATAAAACTACTGGCAGGAATTCTCTTCACATAGTTCTTCTGAGTACAGGTTATAACCACCTTCTCTGGTTTTACTATATCCTCAAGGTTTAAATCCCTCTCACTTTCCTCTATCCATGTTCTTCTATCATCTCCATATCTTTCTTTAATATCCAGAAGCTCACCGGTTATCACCTTGTACAGTTCATCTTCCCGAGAGAGAACTTTCCTATAATAAGCGATGTCTTTTAATAAAGAGGCGTGTTCTTCCTGTATCTTTTTTCTCTCCAATGAAACCAAACGAGAGAGCTTCATATCCAATATTGCCTGAACCTGCAATACAGAAAAGGCAAATTTGGTTCTTAACCTCTCTTTCGCCTCAAGTGTAGTCTTTGATGACTTTATAATCTTCACTACTTCCTCAATGTTGTTGCAGGCAATCTCCAAACCCTCCAAAATATGTGCTCTTTCCTCAACCTTCCTTAAAAGAAATTCTGTCCTGCGTGTTACGCAAATCTTTCTATGCTCTACAAATATTCCAATTAAATCCTTAAGCGTAAGAAGTTTAGGCACTTCTTTATCCAGCGCCAGCATGTGAATGCCAAATGTCGTCTCTAATGATGTAAATTTGTAAAGTCTATTCAAGAGCACGGATATGTTTTCCCCCTTCTTTGGCTCAATAACAACTCTTATACCTTCCTTACTGGATTCATCTCTCAAATCCAATACCCCTTCAATTCTGTTTTCCTTTATTAAGTCTGCAATGGATTGCACCAAAACGGATTTATTCACAGAATATGGTATCTCGTAAATAACAATGCGCTTTCTACCCTCTTCTTTTTCCACCTTTACCTTCGCTCGCACCTTTATTCTTCCATTTCCCGTACAATACGCATCTCTAATACCATTCCTGCCCACAATAATACCACCGGTGGGAAAATCAGGTCCTTTAATGAATTTCATTAGTTCTTGATTCTCCACTTCACCTCTTCTCTCTATGTAAAAGACTGTGGCATCTATAACCTCTCTCAAATTATGAGGAGGTATATTACATGAATAACCTACAGCAATACCTGAACTACCATTGATCAAAAGATTTGGTAAGGATGATGGAAGTATCACCGGTTCCTTCAATGTGCCATCATAGTTGGGACGAAAATCCACCGTATCCTTATCTAAATCCTTCAACATCTCTTCAGCAATACTCAGTAGCCGTGCTTCTGTATAACGCATGGCCGCCGGTGGATCACCATCTATAGAACCAAAATTTCCCTGACCATCTATTAAGGGATACCTTAAAGAGAAATCTTGAGCCATGCGCACCAAAGCTTCATACACCGCGGCATCTCCATGAGGATGATATTTTCCTATCACATCACCTACAATACGAGCGCATTTCCTATACGGCCTGGTATGTGTAAAACCGAGTTCGTAACAAGCATACAAAATTCGCCTCTGCACAGGTTTTAAACCATCGCGAGCATCGGGAATTGCCCTGCCTACAATAACACTCATTGCATAGTCCATATAGGACTCCTGGAGATTCTCCTTTATATCTATTGACTGTTCCATTTAAATATCCAGATACCTAACTCTATGAGCGTTTTCCTTTATAAATTCCCGACGTGATTCCACCTTTTCTCCCATAAGAAGCGTAAACATTCCATCCGTTTCCGCTACATCACCTATCTCCATCCGTAAGAGTTCTCTTCTTTCAGGATCCATTGTGGTTTGCCATAACTGATCGGGATTCATCTCTCCTAAACCCTTATATCTTTGAATCTCTACTCCTTCCTTTCCCCTCTGTTCCACAAAATCTAAAATCTCCTCTATGGTGTTAAACTCGGCCTCGCTGTTTGCAATCTTGCATAAAAAAGGTGGCATTCCCATATCTTTATAAGGTGAATATCTCCTTAATATACGAAACTCTGGAGAAGTAAAGAAATCATCTTCTATATATACCTTTTTAATACCATTTTTACCTTCATAGACAAATTCTTTTCCTATATCAACTGTCTCTATCCTTACAAACCTGCATTTCCACACCCCTTCAAGATAATCAGACAGATAGCCTATCATCCTTCTTTCATTATTTAAATAAGATTCATCTATCATTGCCAAACATCTTACTATCTTGTCATCTCCAAATCTCAATTTTAATCTCTCAACCATATCCCTATATACAAATAATTTACCTGTAAATTTCCTCAATACCTTTCCGTTTATTATGGCATCCTTAGTTATGATCTGCACATCTTTTAACCCCCTGTTGATTAAAAACGACACCATGTCCTGCTCGGTATGAATGTAAAGCTCCTTTTTATCTGCTTTTATTCTATACAGTGGAGGTTGAGCAATATAAACATGTCCCTCTTCAATTAATGGTCTTAGATATCTAAAAAACAAAGTGAGAATAAGTGTTTGTATATGTGAACCATCAACATCTGCATCCGTCATAATGATTATCTTATTGTACTTAAGTTTTTTTATATCAAATGTTTCTCCTATCCCTACCCCTAAAGCAACGATTATATTCCTTATCTCTTCCGAAGAAAGCATTTTATCTACCCGTGCTCTCTCCACATTCAATATCTTGCCTCTCAAAGGGAGAATAGCTTGATATCTCCTGTCCCGGGCTTGTTTCGCTGAACCACCGGCAGAATCTCCCTCTACTAAAAAAAGTTCTCTCTTAGCTGGATCTTTCTCCTGACAATCAGCAAGTTTACCAGGTAAGATCCTCCCCTCCAGAGTTGTCTTCTTTCTCACCAGTTCCCTTGCTTTTCTCACTGCCTCCCTGGCTCTATAGGCCTGCAATGCCCTCTCTACAACAATCTTACCTACATCTGGAAATTCCTCAAAGCATTCTTTCAACTTATCATAGACCAGCCTCTGCACAATGCCCTTTACCTCTAAATTTACCAGCCTTGTTTTTGTTTGTCCCTCAAATTGTGGATTGGGCATCTTTAAAGAAAGAACCCCAACCAATCCTTCTCTCACATCATCACCACTCAACACCGGCTTTTTGAGCAGTCCCGTATTAACAGCAAAATTATTAATCGATCTGGTTAGAGCATTTTTAAATCCAGAAAAGTGTGTACCACCTTCCCGGGTGTTTATAGAATTCACAAAAGAGTAAATAATAGAACTGTAAGATGTAGTATACATGAGTGCCAGTTCTATCTTTATGTTGTTTTCTTCTATCTGAAAATAGATAGGTTTTTTTAAAAGTGGCGTTTTATTCTTGCAGATAAATTCCACAAATGAGACTACACCTTCTTTATAATAAAATTCACTTTCATCCTGCGTTTTCTCGTTAACCAGTTTTATCCTGATCTCTTTATTTAAAAAGGCCAGCTCTCTTAGTTTACCAGACAGTATCTCATAATTGAACTTAATATCACCAAATATTTCTCTGTCCGGAAGAAACGTAATACTCGTTCCCCTCTTATTTGTACGGCCTATTTTTTTCAGGTCCGTTATAGCCTTTCCTCTACTGAATTCCTGTATGTATACAAAATTATCTCTATACACTTTAAGAATAAGATTCTCAGAAAGTGCATTTACAACAGATATACCAACACCGTGGAGCCCACCCGATACCTGATAACTCTTTTTGTCAAATTTCCCGCCGGAATGTAGCGTTGTTAAAACGAGGGTAGCAGCGGGTATCTTCTCCTGGGGATGAATATCCACCGGTATACCACGGCCATTATCCGTTACTGTTATACTATTATCAGAATGTATGGTAACTGTAATTCTATTACAGTAACCTTCCATCGCTTCATCAATAGAATTGTCCACTACCTCATAAACGAGATGATGCAGTCCCTCTGCTCCCGTTCCTCCTATATACATGGATGGTCTTTTTCTTATTGCTTCTAATCCTTTTAGAACCTTTATATTTGATGCACCATACTTCATTTCTTCTACTTTAGAGTTAATCATTTATTGGAGCCACCATATACCTACAGTAATATGGTTCATCTGTAGCAGAAAACAGAATGGGAGAATTTTTATTATTAAATGTTATAGTTATATACTCACTCTGTACTAATTTAAGAAAGTCTGTCACATACTTTCCATTGACCGTAAATTCTAATCTGCTGCCAGTTTCTACCTCATTTAAGGTGTAATCTATTGTTTCACCTTCCTCATTGCTGGAACTGAGTTTAATCTGACCTTCCTCTAATGAAGAGATATTGATAAAACCTCTTGGGCTTATTGTAAGTACTGAACTGACAGCGTCCTCTAACTCCTTAGTTTTTACAACGATATCCTTTCTTGTTTTTGGTATGATAGCTTCATAATCTGGAAATGTAGCTTGTATTAATCTTGTTTGTATTTCATTGTTGTCGCAGTTGAAATATACATTTTTATCGTTTATACTTACAGTGGTTGTTTCGTTTTCCAGTAGACGTTGCAGTAAGACTGCTCCTTTGATATCTATTAGAAACTGTGCTTCATCTGATTCTTCTTCGCTATCCAATTCTTCTTTTTTTGTCTCTTCTAATCTGTAACCATCTGTGGCAACGGTGGTAATACTACTTTTTGTTAGCTTGAGGAATATGCTGTTGTATTCCTGATTTATACTGTTTTTGCCAGCAGAAAAGGCGGTAAGGTGAATAAGTTTTTTAATCGTTTCACCTTTAATTGTTGCTACATTCTTTTTCTTTTCTTTCTCGGGTTTTGGATAAAGGGTTTCATCTTCTCTCTTTAGTTGAGCTCTGAAACGGGGGCTTAGAATATCTACTGTTTTGTCTGTTATATTCAGCTTGATGTGGTCTTCTGTGATCTGTTTTATTATATTGTATAATTTTTCTGTATTTAGAGAAAATGTCAATTTCTGAGTATCGGTTTCTGAAATTCCTATTGCTGTTTTAAAACTTGTGGTAAGGTTGGTTGAACTTAGAAGTAATTTGTCTCTATCTACCTCTATAAATGTAGAACTGAGGATTGAGTTTTTGTCTTTGAATGCGGTAAGTAGTAGATTGTATAGTGCTTTCTTTAATTCCTTTGTCGGTAATTCAATAAACATAATTTCTCC
>JAGGSF010000062.1 GCA_021159235.1 Deltaproteobacteria bacterium
TATATATATGATAAAGAATGAGTTCCGATATCATATTCTGATAAAGACAAGAGATATTAAAAATACACTGAAAAAGATCAATGAAATAAAAAAAGAGGTAGAAAACATAAAAACAATATGTGATGTTGACCCCATGAATTTCCTTTAGCTTTACAAAACGGGTTTTTTGTTTATAATACATAATACTTCAGCTTTAATAAAGGAGGATGGAGTGTGCCAGGTGTTGTAGTATATGAGAATGAATCATTTGAAGAGGCCTTGAAGAGATTTAAAAGGCAGTGTGAGCGAGCGGGTATTCTATCCGAGATTAAAAAACATGAATATTATGAAAAGCCCAGTGAAAAGAGAAAGAAGAAGCTGCTCGCGGCCCGGAAAAAGGCCATGAAGAAAAAAAGAATGATGGAAAAATCAAGAAGATACCTGGAATAAAGCTACAATGAACTCCCTTAGCTTTAAAGCCTCAGCAAGGGAGATAAAATGTCTTATTGGATTCAGTATTACAAGCATTATTCAGCTGAGTTCAAGGTCCTGGATATTTTGCTTGAGAAAAGAGAAGGAGTTGAAGAATCTTTTCATAAGTATAGATCCTGTTTATGCATCTATATTCATTACCTCCAAAACCCCTCGCAGTTTTCTGTCTGCTAATTTTGTTGAATTTCTAAGAAAGCATCTGTTGAACTTTGAAATAAGCGATGTAATACAGAAAGGCGCAGAAAGAATAGTTACATTAATTCTTAAACAGCAAAGGGGCAAGATGGAAGAGGTATGCCGGTTAATTGTAGAGATAATGGAAAAGAGGAGCAACATCATTGTTACCGATAAGAATGGTAAAATATTAGAATCGGCTAAACACATAGCAAAAAATATAAGAAAAATTGCCCCTAATATAATGTATACACCGCCTCCCTCAAAAGAATTAGACCTGTTTACATCTCCTCTCAGTAAACTGGAAAAAGCTTATGAGGAAAAAAGGGTGAAACAAATCTTAGGGTGGGATGCATTCTTAAATGACTGTGTGACAAGCAACAAGGAATTTATAGAACTGGTAAGGAATATAAGATGTGCGTTTGATAATCAAAATCTACAGTTCAGACTCTACACAAATGGCAAAAAATACTTTATTTATCCCGTTGAACTCCCATACCTGTGTTTAAAAGCTTCGCCCGATATTCTGTGGGAATATTATGTAGAAAAACCATCGCAGGAAGTTTTAAGGCAAGAAAAAGAAAGAATAAACAAACTGATAGATAGAAGAGTAGAAAAGATATGTAAGATAAGAGAAGATGTTGGAAAGGGCATTAGAGAATGTGAACAGAAGGAAATATATAAAAAATGGGGGGAGAATCTTCTTTCTGTTCCTGAATCTTCTAACAGGGGATTGAGAAATATACAGGTTATAGATATATACACTCAAAAACCCATCAACATTCCGCTCAAAGAAAACAAAACACTGGTAGAAAACGCTCAATATTATTTTAAAAAGTATAAAAAACTCAGCATAACAAAGGGTAACTTAGAAAAAAAGGGTAAGGAAATAGAAAAAGAGTTGGAATTTTTTAAACAGATTAAATTTGATATAGAAAATGTGCATTCTGTAGAAGAGTTGAACTCTTTGAAAGGTTTGCTCAGGCAGGATAAAAGGCAAAAAGAGGTTCATCCCAGAGAGGTTGTTGAACAGTTGAAGATAGATGGATTTACTATTTTCATAGGTAAAAATGCTATTGGCAACGATATTGTAACAATGGATATGGCCAATCCCGCCGATTTCTGGTTTCATGTCAGAAATTATCCTGGTGCTCACATAATAATAAGGAATGAAAAGAAGTTGAAAGAACTACCTGAAAGCATTATAATGAAAGCAGCAAAACTGGCAGCAACACACAGTGCAAACAAAAATGCTTATGTGGATGTGGATTATACGCAGAAAAAGTATGTGAGAAAACCAAAAGGGGCAAAGAAGGGAATGGTTACATACACACATTTTCATACCATAAGGGTTGAGAATGTTGCCCCTTGATGTAGTAATTATCCTTATTTTTCTTATATTTGCCATAAGAGGACTTATGAGAGGATTGGTAAGAGAGTTGTGTGGTTTGTTTTCTCTCTTATTCTCTCTGTTTCTGGCACACACATTTTATATTAAGCTGGCAAAAAAAGTAGCAGAAGTATTTCAAATATCTCCTTCTATGAGTATTTTTGTTGCATTTGTTTTAATATTTATTGGAGTTTATATCTTATTTTTCATTGCTTCTTATTTTATTCAGCTGCTTGTGAAAGCCGTCCATCTGGGATTTATGGATAAAATATCGGGCGCCGTTCTTGGATCCACAAAAGTGCTTGTCCTCCTGGTTATCTTTTCTCTGCTTATCTCTCAATTTCCTTTGACCAGTTCTCTCTCCTGTTCATTGAGTAAAAAGTCTCATATCTATGCTTGGATAGATACCCATGTTGCCAAAAAACGGATATTAGGCTTTATAAGTCAGCACAAGGTACATTTAAGGGGAAAGTTGTAGATGAAAAAGGGGTTAATTTTCGTTTTTATTGTCATACTAATTGGCATCCTGATTTATCTATTTGTACCCATAGGAAAAAATCCCATATCCATAAACATTGAGTACCCAGTGGAATATTTTACAAACAAAAAACCCATTGTTTTAAGTATAAGGGATAAACAAACTGGAATAAAGGACATTGAAATAAAGCTTATAGCATTGGATACACCGATAGAACTTTATAAAAGGCACTTTGAGGATAAAGATATGAAAACTGTAAACCTGAGATTGCAAGTAAAGAAGCAGTTACCACAGGGGGAAGCACATCTGCTTATTCAGGTAAGAGACCACAGCACAAAGAATTTATTTAAAGGAAATGTGCTGAGTGTAGAAAAGAAAATAATTATAGACACCATTTCTCCTCGTATAGTTATTTTGAGCGGAGCAAACAGGGTTAAAGTTGGTGGAGCAGGTGTAGCTATATTTCAGGCAAAAGACAAAAATTTAAAATCTGTTTATCTTACGGTAAATGAGAGGAAGTTTAATGCCTATCCTGCGAAATCCCTATTTGGTGAAGATGATGTTTATCTTAGCTTTTTTGGATATGATATTAAAAACAAATTGAAGAACTGGAGAACAACGGTAGTAGCAACAGATAAGGCAGGAAACATATCTCTTGCCCATGTGCCTGTCTTCTGGGAGAGTTTTAAACTCAGAAGACGCACTGTCAAAGTAACAAAATCACTTATAGAGGAAAAGATCAAAGAAATTTTGGGGGATAATTTCAATCCTCAAAATCCTTTACAATCCTTTATTTCTGTAAACAGGAACATGCGGGAAGAAGATGAAAAACAGATTGAGAAGATATGTCAGGATTCTGTAACAAAGATGTTGTGGCACGGTAGATTTATTCATTCCGGTGGTTGTAAAGTGACATCTACTTTTGAGATAAGAGATTATATTTATAACGGCAGAAAAATAGATAGAGAATATCACTTAGGGTATGATCTGGCATCTGTAAGAAATGCGCCCGTCGTTGCTGCAAACGATGGTATTGTGAAGTGGGCAGGTTTTCTGGGTATTTATGGAAATACAGTAATCATCGATCATGGTCTCGGTTTATTCAGTCTATATGCACATCTGGGAAACATATATGTAAGAGCGGGACAAAATGTGAAGAAAGGACAACGCATAGCTTGCACGGATACCACAGGATTGGCATGCGGAGACCACCTGCATTTTTCCATTCTGGCAAATGGTTTGTTCGTTAATCCCTTGGAGTGGTGGGATGGAAGATGGATAGACAGTCATATTATGAACAAGATTGAAGAGGCAAAGGAAAATTTGGCAATTGGTAAATTGAGTAAATATTAACAGGAGGTATATGATGGGTTTCAAGGAAAGTATAGAGGAAAGAGCCCTTAATGCGAATAATGTTTTCATAGCCTCTTTCCTGGCAGGTCTTAATGAGTTTGGCATATTAAACCAGGCGGTGATGAACATCGCCTCACGCCGGGCAGGAAAGTATCTGGCAATGTTTATTGAGGCAAAAAACCCTATAAAAGTTGATGAAAGCAAGGATATCAAAGAGCAGTGCGAACAGGTGTTGGCATTTCTTAACTCTATACTCTCTATTTCCGATGTAAATGTAGAGAAAGAGTATGACAGCATCGTTGTAAAGATAAGAAACAGTAAATGTAGATTCTGTCCCAAGGGTGTGGGAGAAGCAGAATTAGAAGGCACAATCTGTCCCTTCCCCGGACTCGTAGAAGAATTTATAAATCATCTCTGCAGTAAAAAAGTAAAGATAATGAGGGTAGACAATAAAATACTGAAAAAAGAAGATGATTGGTGTGTTATGAAATATGAGGTAGAAACAGATTGAAAATGCGGGTAAAAAATTAGGTTTGCCAGGCTTTATCAACAGGATTTTCACATTATTTAAAGAAAAGAACATAATCCTGTGGTCAGCGTTTTTGACATATTTAACAGCACTGGTTGTTGTGCCTATTGGTTATATTCTCGTTTTTGTCTCTTCCAGAATACCTGTTGTTTGCAATTATTTTTCACAGGCAAAGGATTTTGTTGTAAATATAATACCTACCTACTCTGATCAAATTTTCCATTATGTGGATATGTTTATCAAGAATGTATCTAAAATAGGCATAGGTAGCACTGTTTTCTTTGTTTTTGTGTGTTTTGCATTTTTTAACACCTTTGAGAAGTGTGTGAATTCTATCTGGAGTGTTGAAGAAAAAAGAAATTTACTGAAAAAGTTTGCCATCTTTCTGTTTATAATAGTAAGTCTTATTATTTTGCCCTCTATATTTATTGCCTTAAATGTACTGTTGCCCATCACTTTGCCCGAGTATCCCATTAAAATTCATATTAAATTGTTGCCGTTTTTTATCTGGTGGGGAACTCTATTTATAGGTTACCAAATAGTGCCGAATGTAAAGATGCATGTATTTACAAGCCTTATATCCTCCTTACTTACAACTGTTTTCTTGCATATGCTTAAATCAGGTTTCCATATCTATTTAAAATTCGCTTTTTACAATGTAGTTTATGGAAGTTTAAGTATATTACCTGTTGTTCTCATCTGGCTTTTCCTATTCTGGAACATCATCCTATTTGGTGTTGTAATGACAAGGGTTATTGAAGAGTGCATCTTCAAGCGAGCTTGAATTTTAAGCCGGTAAAAGTTATTTTGACTGTTTATGGAAGAGGAGATTAAAGCTATAGCCATAGGAAGAGCATGGGGCAAGGGGAAAAAGGACGTCACATTTTTAAATAAATTCAAAACTCTGGATGAAGCATTCTCAACTCTTAACGAATCCGAAAAGATAGATACTTCTCAATGTGAAAAGACCCTTGATGAGGCAAAGAAAAAAGGTATAAGGGTTTTAGATTTCTGGAGTAAGTGTTATCCTTCGCTCCTTAAAGAGATCATCAACCCTCCAGTGATCTTGTTTGTCAAGGGAAAATGGAAAAATTATAAACTTCCTATAGCCATTGTGGGAACAAGACATCCATCTGGATACGGAGAGCAGGTAACAAAACTGCTTGCTACGGAATTGGGAAGACTGGGATTTACAATTGTAAGTGGTATGGCAAGAGGAATAGATAGCATCGCTCATAAATATGCCCTTTTGTCTAAAGCATATACTGTAGCCGTTTTGGGAAGTGGCGTAGATGTAGTGTATCCACCAGAGAATCGCAAGCTCTACGAACTGATCTGTGAAAATGGTGCAGTAGTTAGTGAATATGAACCTCAAACTCCACCCTATGCATTCAATTTTCCCTTGAGAAATCGTATCATCAGTGGACTTTCCCTGGCTACTGTAGTAACAGAAGCCGGAATAAGGTCCGGTTCCCTCATTACTGCTCGTTGTGCCATGGAACAGAACAGAATGTTGTTTTCCGTGCCAGGGGAGATATTTTCCAAACGCAGTCAGGGCACCAATAAGATAATTTCAGAAGGAGCCTGCATTCTGACAGGGTTAGAGGATATACTGCTAAGATTTTATCCCGACCTGAAAAAGGCAAAGGAGGTGACAGAAGAAGAGAAAAAACCGTCGAGCGATAAACAAGATCTGATATTGAGAAGTATGGAAGGTGAGACCTATTTTGATGAATTGGTAGAAAAAACAGGAATGGAGGCAAAGGAACTATCAGAAATCTTGACCGACTTAGAACTGGCAGGAGCTGTAAAAAGAAAAGGGGGAAACATATTTGTAAAGACATGAAAAAAAGGGTCATGATTGTAGAATCACCAGCCAAAGCAAGGACCATTTCCTCTTTCTTAGGTGATATTGATGTAGTCGCCTCATACGGTCATATAAGGGATCTGCCGGAAAAACGGTTTGGGGTGAACATAAAGCAGGATTTTAAACCCACATATGTAATTCCAAAGAGCAAGAGAAAAATTGTGGATATGTTGAAAAAAGTGGTTAAAGAAACAGAGGAACTCTATATTGCCTCGGATGAAGACAGGGAAGGAGAGGCTATAGGCTGGCATATAGTAGAAACTACTAAGCCCCGCGGTAATATAAAGAGGATTGTTTTTCACGAGATTACAAAGGAAGCCTTAACTGAGGCAATGAAGAAGCCCCGTTCTATAGATATGAATATGGTAAAGAGTCAGGAGGCGCGCAGGATTTTAGACCGCATTGTGGGATATAAGCTGAGTCCCTTTCTGGCAAAAAAGATACGAAGAGGACTTTCCGCAGGAAGGGTGCAATCTGTAGCCTTAAGACTCATTGTAGAAAGGGAAGAAGAAATAGAAAAATTCAAGCCCCGACCTTACTGGACCGTTCATCTCTACATACGCATACAAAATGCGGTTGTAGAAGCGGTGCTTACCTCCATAAATGGCAGGAAAATAAAGAAATTTGATCTATCTGAAGATAGGGCAAAAGAGATAAAAGAAAAACTACAGAACTCTTTCTTTGAAGTCTGGAAAATAGAGGAAAAAATAAAGAGGAAGAAGCCCAATCCCCCATTTAAAACCTCTACCCTGCAACAGGAAGCATCTACCAAACTCCACTTTTCACCTTCAAAAACCCAGGCTATTGCCCAGGAACTGTATGAGGGAAAAGATATAGGTAATCAAAGGGTAGGTCTTATAACATACATAAGGACAGATTCCCTCAGTGTCTCTCCTCAAGCACAAAAAGAGGCAACAGAGTTTATAGAAAAAAACATAGGTAAGGAATTTGCTCCTCCCAAACCCAATGTATATAAAACAAAAGTGTGTAATGCTCAGGAAGCACACGAATCCATTCATCCTACATCTGTGTTTCGCACTCCAGAAAGTATAGCTAAAGCACTCACAGAAGATGAAAAGAGATTGTATACCCTCATCTGGAACAGATTTCTGGCTTCCCAGATGGCACCCGCGAAAGAAAAAATACTAACTGTAACATTTAAAAGCAATGAATTTGAAGCCAGAGCCTCTGAGACAGAGATTATCTTTCCCGGGTTTCTCATCTTGAGTAAAGAAAAACAGAATGCATCTTTAACTTTGGAGAATATAAAGAAGGGAGAAAAGGGTAAGGTGGAAGAGGTAAAAATAGAAGAGCATACAACAGAACCTCCTCCCAGATATTCGGAAGCCAGTCTTATAAAAACATTGGAGTCCTATGGCATAGGAAGACCCTCTACTTACGCTTTAATCTCTAAAACATTACTTGAGCGTCAATATATCAAATTGGAAAAAGGGAAGATTTATCCCACACAGTTGGGAAAAACGGTTTCTCATGTGCTTTCTTCAGCTTTTAATGATATAATCAACACGGATTTTACCAGAAAAATGGAAGAAGAACTGGATGAAATAGCTCAAGGAAAAAAGAAAGAAAGTGAGGTATTGAACAAGTGGTATGTCCCTTTTGCAGAGCTCTTGAACAGGGCTTATGAAAATATAAAAAGCCTCAAACCTCTTCCCCAACCTACAGATGAGGTATGTGAGTTATGCGGTGCACCTATGATTATCAGGGAAGGAAGATACGGAAAATTTCTGGCTTGTTCAAACTTTCCAAAATGCAGAAATACAAGACCTCTGGAAAAGGAAGAAACAGGTGAGATATGTGAGGAGTGTGGGAAGCCGATGGTTGTAAAGTACAACAAATACGGAGTAAGATTTTTAGCCTGTTCAGGTTACCCGAAATGTAAGAACACCAAACCATATTCTACAGGAATGAAGTGCCCTCAGTGTGAGAAAGGAGAGCTGATAGAAAAGGGCTCAAAAAGTGGAAAGTTTTATCGTTGCTCGCTCTATCCGGAATGTAAATTTACAGCAAGAGGAGAGATACTAAAACAGAAGTGTCCTCAGTGCAAAAATGAATTTTTGATAAAAGGGAAAAAATGGTTGAAATGTCCAAAGTGCGGATGGAAAAAAGAAGTAGAAGATGAAGTTTGAGCCTCGCTGGATAGCATGGGAAATCACGCAGAGATGTAACCTGCACTGCATCCACTGTAGAACAAGGGCAGATGTAAACAAAAAGGACAACCTTACATTTAAGGAAGCTTTGAGAATATTGGATGATATATCAAGTTATGCGCGTCCCACCGTCGTTCTGACGGGTGGAGAACCATTGTTGAGAAAAGATGTATTTGACATCGCTAAATACGGAATGAAAAAGGGCTTGAAGATGTGTCTTGCTACAAATGGCACATTGATAGATGATAAAGTATGTGAGATGATAAAGGAAAGTGGTATTCAGGCGGTTTCTCTATCCATTGATGGCTCAAGCGCTGAGGTACACGATGATTTCAGAAAACAGGAAGGGTCATTTGATGGTGTAATGAAAGCAGTAAGCAAATTCCACCAATATAACATTCCGTTCCTCATAAATTCCTCTTTTACAAGGAGGAATATACACGATGTAGAAAATGTTTACAGGTTGTGTAAAGAGTTAAAACCTGTTGCCTGGTATATGTTCACCGTTGTTCCCGCCGGTAGAGCAAAGGATATCTCTGAAGAGCTCCTGGACGGAAAGCAGATAGAGCAGGTCTTAAGATGGCATCTGGAGATGGAATTGAAAGAAAAGGAAATGATTGTGAGACCTACCTGTGCTCCATACTACTACCGTCTTATAGAAGAAGAAAATTTTAAAAATAGAAAGACATTGAAACTTTCTCCAGGTGGATTTAAGGGATGTGTGGCAGGCCAATTTATCGCCTTTATAGATGAAGAAGAAAATGTGAAGCCCTGCAGTTATTTTTTGAGAAATGCAGGAAATTTAAAACAACAGTCTTTCTCAGATATATGGGAAAAAAGCGAGATATTTAGAAATCTGCGTAACTACAGAAAATATAAGGGAAAATGTGGAAGATGCAAATATCTCAGTGTCTGTGGAGGATGCAGGGTAAAGGCAGATGCAGTGTATGGAGACTATATGCAGGAGGATCCTTCCTGCACCTACAGCCCAATTTAAGCTTTAAGCACTTTGATATAGACTTCTCTCTGTCTTGGTCCATCGAATTCGGCAAAGAATATCGCCTGCCATCTCCCTAAGAGCATTTTCCCATTTTCTATGAATATTATTCTTTCACATCCTACAATAGAACTTTGAATATGGGCATCGGCGTTACCTTCTAAATGTTTGTAATCCTTATTGCGAGGGATAAGATAAGAAAGTGTATCTAATATATCGTCCCTCACCGCAGGGTCTGCACCTTCGTTGATGATCAAAGCTGCAGTAGTATGGGGAACATACAGGATAACAATCCCCTCTCTTATTTTACTTTTCTCAACTATCTTTCCAACGAGAGAGGTAATATCTACCAGTTCCCTTTGTTTATGGGTGATTACATCTATTTTTTCTACCATTTCCCGGTTATAATAATACTTTTTTCCTCAAATGGCAATTTCCATCCAATCATAAATGTTGTTTCCTGATACAGCTTCTCAAATCCTTCTTCAGACAACGATACGGTGTAGATGGGGGCTGTAATAAACTCATCCGCTTGAATTTTGAAATTCAGTTCTATCTTTTGCCATTCATCAAACAATGTAAAAGACTCTACATGAGAAAATCTACCCCTGTAATTCATCGGATATCTCTTTTCATCCACTGTAAAGTATCTATCCTCTGTTTTGTCGGTAAGCAAGGTGAAGTTGAGTTCAACAAACAAAAAGGGGATATCTTTTGTTTCATTCATTTTATAATGAACAATGATTTTTCTACCGGAAAGGGTATAGGTTTTCTCTATTTTGTATAGTGGGGATAGGAAGGTCAGAGAACCTTCTCTTTTAATTATAGAACATGGGCTATCGTATGTGGTTTGGGAATGAAAGTTGTCTCTGTAGAGCTTTTCTTCATCTATATCGTTGGACAGATGTTCAATGAATGAATATCTCTGCCGGCGATCGTAGATAAGGTATTCTTCCAATCCCTCTTCCTTAGCCAATATGCGCTCGTGTATGCTTTTATGTCCTCCATCCTTTTCCGCATAGCTTATCTTTTTATGATATGCCTCTTTGTATCTTCTCAATGTATTTTGAATATTAAACGCCTTCTCTTTTATATCCCATTCGTACAGCGCTGCTCCATAACGGGGTTTTATATATAGACTGTAGTGTTCATTTTCTATAATTGCCTCTTCATATCCGTCCTTATCTATGTCCCTTATGACTGTTCCCTGTTCTTGACCCAAGAGATTTTCTCCCTGAATGATGTTTCTGTACACCGCATCTCTCAAATGTGGCAGATACAACCCTCCGAATACACCGTGCCAGTAAGCATCGTTGCATTGAGCGCGCAGAATATAATCCAGAGCATTTTCCTGTGGATGGTTCCTGTATTTTTCTACTGCATATAAACATCTTTTATTCATGTTGTTTGATTCTTCATATTTAAAGAAGAAATTTCTCCACATTCCACCTGCTATGAAAGGTTTACACTCTTCATACCTATTCATCTTTTTTAATGTTTCTATTAGTCTGGTGTATATCTCCTGTCCTTTTGTAAGGATTACCCATTCGTCCATCTCCCTGTAAGAGCAGGCAGGGAGGTATATAAGTTTTTGCGGTTTTTCTCTTTTTATTACTTCCCTGGGTAGAACCATTTTTATCCAGGAGCAGCTTTCTATCTCTTTCCAGAATCCTTCCAGCCATCCCTCTTCATATACCCATCTGTGCGTTCCCGGCCATATACCAAACTTTTCTCCGTCATCTGCAAATACCAACAGAGCATCCTCTGGATATGAACTTAGATAAGAGATTGTCTCCTGAGGCAACCTAAATGGTATGAGGTATCTCAGTTTTTCATTTCCCGCTAATATAAACAGGGAATCTCCTCCATGCTCTGTGATGAAATAACCTGTGGCAATATCTTTTTCTCCCATACCACTTCTCTTCAGGTGTATGTCATCTACAACGGCATACTTTATGCCTTCCCTGGCGATAGCTGAAACTATATGGGGTTCCCATGCTCTTTCCGCAATCCACATTCCCTCTGGCTTTACATGAAATACATCGTCTATAAGATCATTCATCCTTTGAATCTGTTTCCTTTGAGAAAATTCATCTATAGAGGATAAAATAGCCTCATATATTGTCCCACCCACTATCTCCACTTGCTTCTTCTGTATAAGCTCCTTGACCTTTTCTATAAATTGTGGTTTTTTCTCACATATCCATTGAAGGAGGTAGCCTGAGAAATGCAACCCTATTCTTATGGATGGATGGTTTAACAGGCTTTCTATAAACGGCCGGTATGCTTTTTCAAAGGCTTCATTCAGTGTAGATTCAAAGTTTCCCACCGGTTGATGATTGTGCACGATAAAAACAAAATTCATACCTTCATCCATTTTATAAGCATTCCCTTTAAAACCATATAGGCTCCTTTTTCTCCCGATTTTTTTAAAAACAGGTCAAAATTATAAAAGAGCCAAACAAGCTTTGTTAGATCATCCAGACTTATCCTATCAGCTTTTCTTTTGTAATTTAAAATTCTCCATCCATCTTTCATATGTTTGATTTCCTCTGTGCTTGCCACCTTGCACATTAATATGCGAGAAAGAATTGTAGTAGCTGTGGCAACCAGTATAGAAGGATGTACATCAAGAAAGGAGAGATTGTCTATTTCTCCTAACGTTCTTTCCAAGTCTTTATCTAAGATGGACTGAATTACATTCAAAGCGGTGGTTTGAGGAGTAAATGAGAGAAACGTATCTACGCTGTTTTGGGTGATGTTCTTTTCTTCACCCACATACAGTATCAGCTTTTCCAAGAATCTTTCCAGGGAAGCAGGATCTGGTAATCTGTCTACAATATACTGTGGCAACCTGTCATCGAAGCTCTTCTTATATCTGGAAAATACATATTTGATGTATTTCAGGGGTTCATCATCCTCAATCTTTTCCATAGAAACAGTATATTTTTCATCAAATATAGGAAGGCACTTTTCCGTATCGATTAAAATGAGGTTTCTGGAATGGATAGGGGAAAGCTTTTTCAAGGGAAAATTCATGATGATGTGAAAAAACCTACGATGAGAAAATAAAGAACTGGATAAGAGTTTACTCTTTATATCTTCCCATTCTTCTTCATTTTGAAGTTCTATCTTTTCTCGCTTCTTACCCTTTTCCAGAAATGCTTCTTCTAACCTCTTGATGTATATCTTCTTCAACCAGTGTATTGAACCGCAGAATATGTAAAAATCTCCTATGTTTCCATCAAAGATGTTTTTTTTCAGTTCTTCCCTTCTCATATGCACTCTTTACAAACTCTAAGATCAGGGGATGAGGAGAAAGGGGGCGGGATTTAAATTCAGGGTGAAATTGAGTACCCACAAAAAAGGGATGATCTTTGATCTCGACAATCTCCGCAAACTCGCCACCGGGAGATTCGCCAGAAACAATAAATCCGTTGTCTTCCAGTATTTTTCTATAATCGTTGTTAAATTCATAGCGGTGTCTATGTCTTTCATAGATCAGTTCTTCGTTGTAAGCTTGATAAGCCTTTGTTCCTCTCTTTATCTGACAGGGATATGCACCCAGGCGCATTGTTCCCCCTTTTTCACTCTTCTCATTCCTTTCAATAATCTCCCCATTCTTTGTCCATCTTCTGGCTAAATGGATGACCTTGCACGATGATTCAGGACAAAATTCCTCCGAATTCGCATCATTTAGATGAGCGACATTCCTGGCAAATTCAATAACCGCACACTGCATACCCAAGCATATACCTAAGAAGGGAATCTTTCTTTCACGGGCATATCTAACAGCCTCAATTTTTCCTTCTATTCCTCTTTCCCCAAATCCTCCTGGAACAATTATCCCGTTCACATGTGAAAATATATGATCTACTTTTGATGGATTGATCTCTTCTGCATCCACCCAATTTAGATTTACACGGAGATTTAATCTCGCACCAGCATGGACAAACGCCTCTGTTAAACTCTTATATGATTCCTTCAATCTGGTGTATTTTCCTACAAAGGCAATATCTACCTTGTCCTCAGGATGTTTTATGCGATAAACCATCTCCTCCCATTCATCGATAGAAAGAGAGTCACATTTTAAATTTAGCTTTTTTATGATAAGTTGTTCCAATCTCTCCTGGTGAAACTTCAGCGGTATTTCATATATGTTTTCTACATCTATGGCAGTGATCACCGCCTCTTTTTCTACATTACAGAAGAGCGAGATCTTCCCTTTCATCTCATCCGTTAATGGTTTCTCTGTTCTGCACAGGATGATATCCGGTTGAATGCCTAAGGATTGCAACTCCCTCACACTGTGTTGAGTGGGCTTTGTCTTCAGTTCGCCGGATACCCTGATGTAAGGAATAAGTGTAAGTACAATGTACAATGTATTTTCCCTCCCCACATCAAACCGCATCTGCCTGATTGCCTCTATAAACGGTTGCCCTTCAATGTCTCCAATCGTGCCACCGATTTCCACTATTATCAGGTCTTTTCCTCTCGCTACATCAAGGATCCTTCTCTTTATTTCATCTGTAATGTGCGGTACCACCTGCACTGTTTTTCCCAGATAATCTCCTCTTCTCTCTCTCATAATCACAGTTTGGTATACCTGCCCTGTGGTAAAGTTGTTCTTTCGAGTGAGGGTAAGATTTGTGTATCTCTCGTAATGACCCAAATCCAGATCTGTTTCTGCTCCATCATCAAGAACATAAACCTCACCATGCTGATACGGGTTCATTGTTCCAGGATCTACATTTATATAGGGATCGATCTTCAATAGGGTGAGGTTTACTCCCCTGGATTGGAGAAGGTAACCGATGGACGATGAAGCCACACCTTTACCCAGGGATGATACGGTGCCACCCATAACAAATATAAACTTTGTATTCTTCATATAGAAAATCTCCTCAATGCTCTTATCTTCTCATAATGACCTATCTTTGCTTTTTCCACCGCTTTTTTTAATATTTCAATGGAATTTCTATATGTTTTCAGGTCTACAGGATACGGCACACCATCTTTCCCTCCGTGAGCAAAGGTGTATCTTACAGGGTCCTTAAAACTCAAAGGTGCGCCAAATATAATTTCAGAAAGTAAGGCTAATGCTCTTAATGTTCTCGCTCCAATGCCTCTTATAGATATGAGCTGTTCAAAACTTTCAGGGCAACAATCATAACTCAGAGCAACTGCTTTTCCCAATCTCTCAGGTGATATGGATTCATCCTCTATAAATTTTCGTTTCATGGTAGATATCTCCTCTGGTTTGTGCTTAGACAATTTTAAAATACATTCTCTGGCAAAGGAAGATTTTTCTGCAACCAGATTCAGGATGCGTCTCTTCACAGGTGAGCATATAGCCTTATGTGGTTCACAAACAAAACTCTTGAGGTCACTGGAGAGCCAGTGGTATCTTCTTGCCCACCTTTCCCCATCTAAACCCTGCTGTATCACGCACCACTGGTTTTGTGTGAAGAATATCATATGATGATAGAGGGAGAAGCCATCCTGAACGCAGGCGCTGTCTACCTTTGCACTCATCCTGCTGGCATAGATGAACGACTCTCCCTCGCTAATAGAGAAGGTATCACATATTCTTTCTATCTCTTGTGGTGTTTCCAATGCCACCCTTCCCTTTCCTCCACAGGCAAATATATTCAGTTCTTTTTTTAATGGTTTTATTGCCTCTCTTAAAGCAGCACAGGTTGTGGTGGTAAGTCCAGAAGAATGCCAGTCAAATCCCAGGACACAACCTAAGGATTGAAACCAGAAAGGATCGCTCAATCTTACTAAAAGCTCCTCCGGCCCATATTCCTCTGTGATGATACGCACGATTTCCCGTGATAAGAGAATCATTTTTTCCATGAGCCAGGCTGGTGCTCTACCAGTGTGAAGAGGAAGTATTGCTTCACCTGTCCTTCTCATGCTTTCAATATAGCTGTTTTTGTTTTGTTATGCAAATACAGAAATTAAAGATTTTTCAGCCGCACGCTTTACTTAAAACCAATACTCTTCTGATGTTTTCTACATTCATCAAGAAGGCTACTAAAAGAATTGCCAAAAAGGGTAGATTCAATACTGCCAGAATAAATATAATAAACA
>JAGGSF010000021.1 GCA_021159235.1 Deltaproteobacteria bacterium
GATAACATCCAGAAAATAAGAAGGAGGATGCCTTTTTATATCCACATTGAGTTCCCTTAAAATATTCTTCATCAATGTCTTTTGATCACTCTCGTCGTAAATGACAAAATCATAGGGAAGTTCAATTCTTAAGATACGAGCACAAATGGAGTGAAATGTACCTATAAACATCCCCTTCATGCTCACATTGCAAAATTTCTCCGCTCTGCTTTTCATCTCATCCGCCGCTTTATTGGTAAAGGTAACCATAACGATGCTTCGAGGGGTTAGTCCCATATTCACGAGGTAAGCTAACTTATGGACAAGCGTTTTTGTTTTTCCTGTGCCTGCACCAGCCAAGATAAGCAGAGGACCATCCACATATAAAACGGCTTCTCTCTGCTTATCATTTAATCCATCAAGCACATCTGTTTTCATGAGGGGAAAATGGAGCGGATGGCGGGATTCGAACCCGTGACCCCGAGCTTGGGAAGCTCGTGCTCTACCAACTGAGCTACATCCGCATCTTTTTCAAATAATACCCGGCAAAACAGGTTTGTCAAGATCTCTTAAAGAACTTGATGTTCTGAGATGGAGAGTTGCGAGAGGTCTAACCAAATGTTGAGTTAATCCAATCACCAACATAATGCGTTATAATTATGACTATCAATGCAATAACCAAGTGTTCCGTCACCACTTTCCACGGTTCTGCTTTTCGTTCTTTAGCGATTTGAAAGCTGAAAATCCCCAGCAAAGACAGACCCCAAATAACACTCACTATAATCCCCGTTGACAACTGAAACAATAAGGTGGGAGCAACAAATGTTAATGCAAAAACAAATTTGGACAAAAAAGTGGAAATAGTTGATTCCCACACTTCTTTCGTAGTGTGCTTACAATCCGCCTCTTCAGAAATATGTATTCCCAGCGCATCCGAAAATGCATCCGCTATGGCTACCGTCAATATGCCTCCGATTACTACAATCTTTGAGTGAGTTCCGGAATGTAAACCTACCATTAATCCGAGTGTTGTGATTACCCCAGAGGTCAAACCAAAGCTAAAACCTGTTTTTAATGAACGCTTCATTATATCAGCCTCCCACAAATTCAAACAACTTCTCGAAATCTGAGCACCTTCGGCTAAAAACCCAAGTTATCCCTCTCATTTTTATTAACTTGCAGATATTCACCTACCAATCTATTATGTACTAAACTTCAGTGGGAGTGAAATAAAATATCTACTTCAATAGGAGGTTGGTATGGCTGAGGAAAAAAGGAGTTTAACAGAAGTAATCAAAGATAAGATTGATAATTTAAAAACCCTTGAAATTCGCACCATCATCGGAAACTTCAAGTGGAATGAAGAAAAAAAGAAAATTGATTACAAAGAAGAGGAAGTTAAAGTCATCATGACCCAGATAGATCTGCTTGAAGGTGATATTAAAACCATATTCAGCGAAGACTTTTTAAAAGAGCCGTATGATAAGATTTTAGATTTTCATGCGGAGAGAGAAAAACGGGGTCAGGAAATTATAGAGAATAATCTAAAAGCAGTAAGGCAATTATTTGACCTGGCCGTGAAAATTCTTGGGTCTGGAAGAGAAGATTGAAAGTTCAGGTCTAAGGAGAAAATATGAAAGAGTCTTTCTTGAAGAAAATGGCACAAGACCTTCTCACACTGGAAATAAATACCATAATTAAGGAAGAGATGTCAGCCGTCAAGATGCCTTCTGCACGCCAGGCTCTTTATGAACTATCCAGGCTATATCACAAAAAATTACAAGAGATGGGGTTACGGGAACCAGTTTACTGGCAATATGCAGGAATGAGATCTTTTGGTGAATTGCGGGATCGCGCAAAAAGAGGTACAGAAAAAATGAAAAAGAAATTAGAAACCGCAAGTGAAGATGAAAAAGAAAACATTTGCGAAAACATTAAGATTCTTGAGCGGATCCAGGAACAATCATCCGGGATAGTGGGAATATTTCATCAGTTAAGGGAAAGCGTCAAGGATAAAATTGGCAAGACTGCAGGATACTCTGACGTTCCAGAACCTGTAAAAATAAAGATTCTGGAAGATATGAAAAATAAAGGTGAATTAGAACCAGCGAAATCCCATAGAGAATCTGAAATGTGGAATAACGATATTGATAGACAGCGTATGAATGAAATTGAAGACCTCAATTTAAGACCAGAACAGATAGCTTTGATCCGAAAGGCGTGGGAGATAGGCATTTTCGGAAGTTTCTTTGCAGGTATGTGTTAAAAACAGCTATTAAATCTTTGATAAACAAAAAATTAAAGCATGTTAAGGCTTGAGGACAATATTGACTGGAATCATTATAATTCATGCAGGCTCTATTTCCAAAGGTTCCCACCACAAGCAAAGGATCTCTGTTTCATTCACTTTTCATCTCTTATTTTTGTCTCATACAGTTTTTCAGCTAATTTTTCAATATATTCTCTGTTTTCGAGTTTATCTCTCCACTCCTTCGGGATCTCTTCAATCCCATAACAAGCACCAGCAATCGCTCCAGCCATGGCTGAAATGGTATCTCTATCCCCTCCTTCACTTACCATTAAGGCATAATTTAGAGTATTTCTAAAGCCACAGTTAGCAAGAAAAGAATAGATAGCGAGAGGCACAGAATTATAGGCCTCTACCCAATTTCCCAGTTCTTCAATCACCTCTAATTCATCAGCAGCTTCCTTTAACAACACTTCCATTTTCCTTAACTTCTCTTGATACAATTTTTCCCTTACAAAATCACTTAACCTTTTTAGAAAATCATATCTATCAAGCTCCTCAGGTTCTGTTTTTACGGCCTGAGCCACAGCATAAGCTTGCAAAGCTGCTCCTTCCATTCCTAAAGGATGACTATGGGTGATCATACTGGATTGATAGGCAATCTCCCTTAATTTAACGGAATCTTCGCAATAGAAAAGACCAACTGGAGCTATTCTCATTGCTGCCCCATTTCCAAGAGAACCTCCAGGATACAGCTTTCGATCCAATCTTTCATTCCATTTTCGGCCAGACTTTATCATTCTGAAAATTTGAGGCGGACCTGGCCCATAGCCCCGCCAGGGTTCTTTATAGTAATTTTCCATAAATCTTTTCGCCATATCCTCCCCATCAAAACCTTTACTTTCAATCAATGATTCCGCCACTCCTATCATCATTACTGTGTCATCAGTATACCCTTTGCCTCCTGCTCCTAAAAAATCACCCAAAGCTGAACCAATCAAACCTCCAATAAATTTTGATTTCAGTTTATCCTTTCTCATATCAATATTCTTTCAATTAAAAGTTTCTAACTTCTTTTTTAATTCCTCTGGTTTACTGGTTACCACGAATATCTCCTGGATTACCCCCGAACCATAAGCCAAGAGCTTGGCTCCTGTATTGGTTTGATATTGAAATTTAACCCTAAAACCAGAGCCTGCTGTTTTGGTTCGCTTTATTTCTCCTGGAAAGATAGAAGATATATATTCTAACGGTTCCAGCTCTTCTTCTAAAAATTTACGCAATCCATGAATCATCTCATGCTGATACTTAATCTTGGAACTTTTAGCCCGATGCTTCATTCCCACTATTATCCTCCCAGAAGTTTTTAACGACAGCATTCTAAATAAACAGCTCCTTTTTACCTTCATAGATTAACATTGCTTCTTCAACATCCAGCCCCTTATAGGTGATAGCAGATATGGCATCACACATCCTTATAGCATCCTGCAGTGACTTTTGATGGATGTTTCTGCCGGTGGCATTTCCTGCTGCTCCACTTATAAATAACTGATCATGTATTCTTTGAAGAAATAGCTTAACATCAACACTGGGTCCGCCTGCACACAGAACCTTTGTCCTGCCTGCAGCCGCTACCGCTTCCTTAAATATCTCTTCAGATTTTTTTCCCTCCTGCTCTGGATAATTTACCTTCACAAAATCAGAACCCAAACAAGCTCCTACACCTGTAGCACCCGCAATCAGATGAGGATCTCTTTCATCCTTTACTGCCTTTCCGCGAGGATATATCCACAAAACCGTAATGAGTCCATTTTGATGAGCTTTATATATTATCTGTGCTGCCTCTTGAAGCATCTGACTTTCATATTCACTACCCAGATAGATGGTATACCCTACACCCACAATCTTAAGACCACTCTGTTCTTTGAACTGAACTACCTGTTCCACATCTATCCACTGTCTTGATACAGGATCCATCTGAGCAGTTTTGATAAGATGGGTCTTAGAATTCAGCTTCACAAGATAGGGAACATCCGGATAATCTCGGCCATATAAAGAGATGAGCCCCAGCTGCGTGGCAAAAACACCGATCTTAGCCTTACTGGCAATTTTAAACAGATGTTCGGGATCTGCATCATCTATGTGGACATTCTCTCCATAAAAATCGTCATTCAAGTGTTCCACCTTCTGATCGCCTGCAAAAAGCATCAATCTATCCGTTTCCCTGGTTATCAATTGATAATTTCTGATATATGTAGCCTCTGCTTCCAATGGAACATCTAAAGGAACTCTTATCTTCATAATAGCCTCCTTATTTTAAAAGTTGTTTTATTTTATTACTTTTTCAAGTTCTTGCAAATGACAGAGTTGTTTGTCTTGCAAACTAAACCCTCTCTGGTTATACTTAATTATTATATGTTTGAACTGACGGTAGTAGAATCATTTTCTGCGGCTCATAGCTTGAGAAATTACCAGGGACCGTGTGAAAAGCTACATGGACACAATTTTAAGGTAGAGGCAACCATAAGCTGCAAAAATTTAAATAAACTGTCCATGGGCATGGATTTTAAAGAGATTAAACAGATACTAAAAGATATACTGAAGAAACTGGACCATACCTTTTTAAATGAGCTTCCCTACTTTAAACATATAAACCCTACCTCAGAGGAGATTGCCCGTTTTATACATGCGGAGATGAAAAGCAGGCTCAGCAACAACTGTAAGATGAAATGCGTATCTGTATGGGAAAATGATAAATCTAAAGTAACCTATACTGAAGATGAAAGATAAACCTGCATTCACCCGGCTTGTCCTGTCCCTCGCTCAAACAGGCTATATGCAGTTGGGGATAGTAAAAGACCCATTCAGTGGTAAAAGAATAAAGAGCTTAGAAGCAGCAAGAGAAACTATAGAACTTTTGGAAGTGCTGAAGCAAAAAACGAAAGGCAACCTCACAGATGAAGAGATAAAAATACTGGAAGAGGCTTTGTATGAGTTGAAAACAGCCTTTATTACTCAAAAAAACAAGGATAATAGTTTATAATATCTTTATTTGCTCCGGCAGGTCTACAATTATCTCCAGGCCGTATTTCTCTGTATTGGATATCCTTCCCCAGATCTCCACCTCTTTTCCCTGAAGAATAAGAGGATTGTAGGGCATTTGTGTATTTTTAAATATAACAATCTTCAGCTGTATGTTATTTCGAAAATGCAAAAAACAGGTGTGAGAGGGAGAAATATAAACTTCTGATATTATCCCCCTTATCCTGACGTACCTCCCCGTATTTGCCAGTATTTCCTCTATATCTTCTGCATTTATCACCTCTAACGATTCTACATTGAACTTCAAAGGCTGGCTTTTCTTCCATAATTTCTCAAAATTCTGTTCATAAAGGTTTGCCACATCCACTCTTTTCAAAATCACTATATTTTCATTGTTCCTTGTATAGGCAGACGCCGTCCAGTTAAGCGAGCCAGTTATGACGATCTTTCTGTCTATGATGGAAAACTTGTTGTGCATTATTCCCTCGAAATCTTTATAAACACAGGGTTCTGCAAGTCTTACATCCACTCCCCTTTTTTTAAGAAAGAGGGATTTTGTATATTTATTTTCTAGAACATCACCCTGGTGCGCATCCATTAAAACCCTTATTTTTACCCCCCTCTCCTTAGCACAGACAATCTTCCAGGCTAATTTTCTGGATGTAAAACAATACATGGCAACATCAATGCTTTTCTTAGCCTGGTCTATATACTGCCCTATGATGTAGGCTGCCTTTTCATCGGGAGTAAAGTATACTTCAATATCCCGGGCCTGGGATATTGAACATACAATAATCAGCAAACAGAGGGTAAATATAAAACGGATTATTCTAACCAATAGTTTGGTGCCTCTCTGGTAATAATTATATTATGCACATGACTCTCTCTTAATCCGGCATAGGTAATGGATATAAATTCTGCTTTTTCCTGCAGTTCCTTGATTGTTTTGCATCCTGTATACCCCATTCCAGATTTTAGTCCTCCTACAAGTTGATATAAAACATCTCCTACCATCCCCTTGTATGGAACTCTACCCTCTATTCCTTCTGGAACAAGTTTCGCTGTCCCTTCATCTTCCTGAAAGTATCTATCCCTTGCTCCCTGTTCCATTACACCCAACGAGCCCATGCCTCGATAAACCTTGTACTTTCTTCCCTGATAGATAACGGATTCTCCCGGGCTTTCCTCCGTTCCAGCAAGGAGATTACCTATCATTATTGCACCTGCTCCAACAGCAAGGGCCTTCACAATATCACCAGAATACCTAACTCCACCGTCCGCAATTATCTTTACACCATATTTATCCGCTTCCTCTGCACATTCAGCAATAGCTGTAATCTGCGGAACACCCACTCCTGCTACCACCCGTGTAGTGCAGATAGATCCAGGTCCAATGCCCACCTTTACAATATTCGCTCCTGCCTCTATCAGGCTTCTCACCCCCTCCTTTGTAGCCACATTACCGGCAACTATATTCAAGGAGGGAAATCTTTTCCTTAATTTCTCCACACTACTTAAAACCATCCGCGAATGTCCGTGAGCAGAATCCAGCGCTAATAAATCCACCTCCGCTTCTACCAGTTGTTCTGCCCTTTCTATCAGATCTTTGGTGCCCACCGCCGCTCCCACCATCAGTCTACCATGAGTATCCTTCGTTGCATGAGGATATTCCCTTCTTTTTCTTATATCCTTTATGGTTATAAGCCCCCTCAATTTAAACTCATCATCTACAATGGGCAATTTTTCTATCTTATTCTTCTTCAAGTAGCTCTCTGCTTCCTCCAATGTTGTTCCCACCGGTGCAACAACTAAGTTCTCTTTTGTCATTACTTCCTTTACCTGTTTTGAATAATCCCTTTCAAACACTATATCACGGTTGGTTATGATACCCAAAAGCCTTCTATCATCATCCACCACAGGAATGCCAGAGATGTGATACTCACTCATAAGAATCAGAGCCTCTTTAATCGTTTGATCAGGTTTTATGACTATCGGTTCTAAAATCATTCCACTTTCAGATTTTTTCACTCTTCTTACCTGTTCCGCTTGTTTCTGAGCAGTCATGTTGCGATGAATTATTCCCAACCCTCCATGTCTTGCCATCGCTATGGCCAACCTATACTCCGTTACAGTATCCATAGCCGCACTGATAATGGGAATATTCAGATGGACATCAGGCGTGAGATCTACAGAAGTATCAACATCCTTAGGAAGAACATCAGACTTTCTGGGAACAATCAGAACATCATCAAAGGTCAGACCAGGTTTATCCTTTATCCTCAACATTTTACACCTCTACCTTTTTAAAATCTGCTATATACAAAAAGACCACCCTAAGATTACATAAAAGTTTTAGCCTGTTTTCCCTCAGTGCCTCTTCCTCTGTCATTACCATCACATTATCAAAAAACGCATCTATCTTTTCTTTAAACGAACACAAAATGGACAAAAGCTTACTATATTCTCTTTGTTCTTTTAATCTTTTTATTTCTTCTTCTTTCTGTGTAAATTCTCTGTATAGCTCTATTTCTTCCTTTTCCTTCAACAGTTTTTCTTCTACCCCTGTGTTGCTGAAAGACTCGGGAATGATATTCAAAACCCTCTTGAACATAAGAAAGTGCTTATCTTCTAAATCTCTAATTGCAAAGGCTCTTATATAAGCATCATATATATCGGTAAAATCACTGCTCACTACAGCCATCACCACATCAAATCGAAAATCAAATTTGGTAATAAGATATTCTATGAAACGCCTCTTCACAAATTCCAATATCTCAGAAAGTGGAATCTTCTCTTTATAAAGAGAACCCGCATAATCTACAACCTGAGGAATGGAAAGAAAATAACCCCTGTCTATAATAATCCTGATCAGTCCAATACAGGCTCTCCTCAAAGCGTATGGATCCTTATCACCGGTAGGTTCCAGCCCTGCTAAAAAACCTCCCGTTATATTATCTACTCTTTCAGCAATAGAAAGAATAGCGCCTACATCTGTTTGAGGCAACGCATCTTCTTCCCTCCTGGGAAGATAGTGTTCGTATATGGCCTGAGCCACGATTTCTTCTTCTCCACTTTTCAGAGCGTATTCTTTCCCCATTACACCCTGCAATTCGGGGAATTCATACACCATCTGCGTTACAAGGTCTGCCTTACACAGATGTGCAGCCCTCTTTACCATCCCTTTATCCTTTCCCAGCATCTCAGCTATATTCGATGATAACTTTTCAAGCCTTTCCACCTTTTCATCCATCCTTCCCAACTTTTCATGAAATACAATGCCGCTGAGCCTGGACACAAAATCCGATAATGGTTTCTTTGTATCCTCTCTATAGAAAAACAGAGCATCATTAAAGCGAGCAGAGAGCACCTTTTGGTATCCCTTCTTTACCACATCCCTATCTAAAAACGGATTATCCGCCACTGCCACAAAATAAGGAAGTAAAACATGGTTTTCATCTTCTACAGCAAAGCACTTTTCGTAATTCTTCATGGAGGTAATGAGCACTGCCCTCGGCAAAGCGAGGAAGGTTTTATCAAATTCACCCAGTATGGGTTGAGGATACTCACCTAAGAATACAATCTCATTCAACAGTGCATCATCTTTAATAATAGAGATATTATGATCTCGCTCCATCTTTTTAAATTCATTCAAAACTTTATCCCTTCTCTCTTTAGAACTCAGTAGAACAAAAGAAGATTTTAATGCATTAATAAATTCTTCTTTGCTTTTAATTTCCATCTTACTGGCTAAAAATCTATGACCATATGTGAAATTATTTGCTTTTATACCTGCAATCTTTAAATCTACTACTTCACCATCACAGATTGCCAGAAGACTGTGTATGGGCCTGGAGAAACTGTATAATCTATCACTCCATCTCATTTTCCTTTTAAACGGTATGGAATCTGTAAACTCTTTCAAAACAGAAGGTAAAAGTGGCCTCACATCTTTCTTTTCTCCTCTTTTTAGCAGAAATATGTAACTTTTCTTCCCCTTTTTCTCTATCTTTATATCCTCCATCTCAGCCTGCATCCTCTTTAAAAAACCCCTTAAGGCTTCCGTAGGTTCGCCATTTTTAAATGCCACCTGTTCCGGGGGTCCATATATCTTTTCCTCTTTCACCGTTGTTACCGGTGAAATGTCGGAAAAAAGGGCAATCCTCCTTGGTGTGCAGTACACATCGATGTGTTTATATTCTATATTGTACTTTTCAAAGATGTTCATCATTATCTCTTTTCCTTCCTTTTCCAGATTCATAACCTCAAAAGCAGGCAACTCTTCCGTGAATATCTCGTATAACAATTCCATCATTCACCCTCAACATACAGTTTTGCACATCCCTGCGCCAGTGCTCTCACCCTGCCTATGAATGTTGTTCGTTCAGCGGTGCTGATAGCACCTCTGGCATCCAGCAGATTAAACAGATGAGAACATTTTAAACACAAATCGTAAGCAGGTTTTACCAGCTTTTCATCCAATACCCTTCGGCATTCCCGTTCATACATCTCAAATAATCTAAAGAGCATCTCTACATCTGCTACTTCAAAGTTGTAGGTAGAATATTCCCATTCATCCTGCTTGTGTATATCACCATAGGTAAGGTTCTCATTCCACCTCAATTCAAATACATTGTCCACATTCTGCAGAACCATTGCAATACGCTCCGTACCATAGGTTATCTCACAGGTTACAGGATAAAGATCATACCCTCCCACCTGCTGAAAGTAGGTAAACTGTGTAATCTCCATCCCATCCAACCACACTTCCCATCCCAATCCCCCTGCACCTAAGGTGGGAGATTCCCAATTGTCCTCTATGAATCGCACATCGTGCTTTTTTAAATCTATTCCCAACGCATAAAGACTATCCAGATACATGTTTTGAACATCAAGTGGCGATGGTTTCAGTATAACCTGGTATTGATAATAATGCTGGAGGCGATTGGGATTCTCACCATATCTTCCATCTGTAGGTCTCCTGGAAGGTGCTACATAAGCACACCTCCAGGGCTCTTTCCCCAATGCCTTTAAAAAAGTAGCAGGATGAAATGTGCCTGCTCCCGCCTCTATATCGTAGGGCTGGACAATCACACATCCTCTTTCTCTCCAAAACCCGTGCAGCTTTAAAAGTAGATCTTGAAAATACATAATTTACCCCTTGTAACTCTTTATTATAAAATAAATAATAATCGTAGAGAGCATAATAGCAAATGCTATAGAGTTAGCCAGGATTATTACTGCATCCTTTCTCAATATACCATATACAGTCCACAAAAAGAGGCCTGTTGCCAGCTGGAGAAGTGTATGCAGACTCAATCCCCTTATCTCCTTAGTTTTCAAAAGACGAATGAACTGAGGAAGAAAGCTAAATGTAGTAAGCACTGCCGCTATACCGCCTACAAGGGTTGTAATTATACCCATAGTGTTTTCAGGAAAACATAATTATCCATTTTTTACCGGCTTAATAAACAAGGCAAGTGTTGCTCCTGCAAAGGCAACTACTGTAATGAGAGAAAAGGCAATTCCAAACCCAAAAGCATCTATAAGTTTACCTATCAGGGCAGGAGCAATAGAGGAACCCACCATTACCATGGTATACATAACGGCAATATTGGTGTCTATCTTTTTCCCTCCTGCTTCCGCCGCAAAGGCATGCCTTACCGCTACCGGTAAGGCGACAAAAAATCCATAAATGATTAATATTAAAAGACAGGGATGAGCAACAAATAAAAGCAAAAATATACCACTCAAGGTATAGCTTGCGGCAATAACCGCCCTTCTTCCAAGTATATCAGACAAAAAGCCACCCAGGGGTTGAGCAAGAACACCTACAATGAGCATAAAACCTGTATGTAGATTGGCCATAAGCAGGGTTTGCCCCTTAGAATACAGGAAAGCAGGCATGAACGCGGAAACGCCGCGGGAAAAAAACGGCGTAACCATAGCAACGAATCCAATAAGCAATATTCTCAAGGTAATGGCACTTCTGAAGCTGGATGTAATAGGTTTCTCCTCTATATGGATAAAGAAAAAAATAAGTAAAGCAGTAACAATACCAGGGACAATCAATAAATGCAATCCTCTGAATCCCATATAGTGAAAGAGAAAACCTACAATTATAGGACCAGAGGCAAAACCCAATGCACCACCAGCACCATGGATACCCAATGCTCTTCCCTTTTTTTCTTTGAATTCAAAAGATATTATACCCATGGATTGAGGATGATAGACAGAAAGACCAACGCCAATAAAAAAAGCAATAGCCAACATAAGCATGTAGGTTTTACTGAAACTAAACAAAAAATAAGAAACAGCCAAGATAAGAAAGCCAATAACAAGCACTTTTTTTCTTATTCCTTTCTTTTCCGTAAGGTGAGCTACCGGCAACTGCAGTATTGCAGCCCCAAGGTAGGGCATGGTAACTAAAATACCGGCTCGGAAATAATCAATGGCATAGATTTTCTTTAATGATGGAATAATAGGGGGAATGCATATAGAATACCAATCATTTACAAAATGGGCAAAGACTAAAATCAGTAAAATGAGAAGTGCGGGTGTTTTTTTCAAGTGCTTACCCTTTCTATATATTCCTTGGTGCGGGTATCAATCTTTATAACATCGCCTTCTCTGATGAATAGAGGCACCTGTAATACCAGTCCCGTTTCCATTACAGCAGGCTTTGTTGCACTTGCAGCAGTATCTCCCCTTACCCCCTGTTCTGTTTTCGCCACCTTCAATTCCACAAAATTGGGAAGGATCACATCTATGGGAAAACCATTGTGTAAAATTACGCTTATTTCCCCACTTTCTTGTAGAAAAGCCACCTTATCCCCTATTACTTTTTCAGGAATAATAACATCTTCAAATGTAGAGGAATCCATAAAATGAAAGACATCCTTTTCTCTATAGAGATAGGTCATTCTTCTCTCTTCCACATTCGCCTCTTTTACCTTCGCCCCTGCCCTGAATGTCTTTTCTACTATATTTCCTGTCTTCAAATTTCTAAACCTCACCCGCACAAAGGCTCCCCCTTTTCCGGGTTTCACATGTTCATGCTCCAAGATCTCCAGTGGTTCACCATCGATCTCTACCTTTACTCCTCTTTTGAATTCGTTTGTAGCAATCATCTTACATTGCCTCCGCAAATGGTGCAAAAGCTATCATTTCCGCTCTTTTACCGTTTATACGTATCATCTGTTCCAATCTCACACCAAATTTACCAGGAATATACACTCCAGGCTCAACGGTAAACACCATGTTATCTTCAATAATTGTATCACTTTGTGATGAAACATTCGGCAGTTCATGAACCTGCAGGCCAATGCCATGTCCTGTAGAATGTATAAAATACCTATCGTAGTTTAGCTTTCTTAGATAATCTCGTGCTTTTTTGTCTACATCACTGGCTTTAACACCTGAGTAAGCCGCCTCTATAGCATGGATTTGAGCATAAAATACGGCATTATAGACCTCTCTCTTTTCCTCTGTTTTTCTGCCCATGAGCAATGTATAGGTGCAATCAGAGTTATATCCATCCGCACATGCACCAAAATCTATTACCACAAAGTCTCCATCTTCTATTCTTTTGTCGGAAGGTGTGAAATGAGGAATAGCTGTATTTACGCCGGAAGCCACAATGGGAGGAAATGCCTCTCTATCTGCACCGCATTTTCTTATCTGATAGGAAAGCTCATCTGCAATTTCCTTTTCTGTTCTCCCTGGTTTTACATAGGGAAAGACATTCATAAACGCATTTCTGGCAATAGAAGCAGCTCTCTTTATCTTTTTTATCTCCTCTTCATCCTTTATCATCCTTATTTTTCTCACCTCATCTTTTACACCTATCATTTCAAAGTTCTGCTTTAAATCCTCATACAGGACTACACTAAGCTCACCGTTATCATAAGCTATTTTTTCAACACCTGTTTCTTTAATTTTCTGTTTTATAGCTTTGATATTTTCACAGACAATTTTCTCTACAAATTCTAAGTTTTGTTCAAGCATACAATATAGCGGAGACAAAAACAGATATATCTTATCCTGAGCGAGAAGCAAAAATCCTTCCGCATCTAATCCTGTGAAATACCGTATGTTTACCTTATTCGGAGAAAAAAAAGCATCCGCATCATACCTTTTCAGTACTTCTTTTCCTTTTAAAAAGCGTTCTTTCATCATTCACCACCTTAACTTTGAATTGACAAAATACCTAAGTCACATTAGTGTTATTTATATCAATTTTAAGGAATTTATTCAACAGTGAGAAAAATCGGAAGGATTGAAGGTATATTTAAAGTAATCAAAATAGAATATCTAAACACCCTCATCCTCTTTGTAGCTCTGCTCTCCACCGGTTCAGTACTTGTGTGGATTTTAAAATATAAAGAACTTCTCAGCTATGAAGAAAAGGCAACACTTTTTATTATTATATTTTTTATCTTTGTTTATTTCGCTGTGCTTTATGTGATTCATTTTCTTATATCCGGAGCAGGAGAAAAAACTACCTATGTTTTCTGTTTATGTAGATTTATTATCGATCAAGCTATTGTGAGTCTTTTTGTGTATTATGGAGGAGGGTACTCTTCCTCCTTTGCACTGGGATATTTAGTAGTTACCGTTCTATCTGCTGTTGTGTTAGGACTCTACGGTGCGTTAGCTGTTGCCACAACAGCCAGTATTTTTTATTTATATGTTTCATTTGTATCAGGAGCAAATATGTCTCACTACTGGCTGGATATAGGCTACCGTATTGTTCCCATATACTTTACTGCTGTAGCAACGGGTCTTTTAGCCGATGCTTTTGTGAAGTATGCAGCTCGAATTTCTGAATTGAACAAAGAATTAGAAGACAGGAGTAACAAGTTATCTACCGCCCTTGAGATGTTAAAGAAAAGTGAGAGAGAACTCATAGAAGCAGAGCGTGGAAGGTTAGCCACAGACATTACAGAAAGCATTGCCCATCATATTAGAAATCCCATTACATCTATTGGAGGAATGGCTCGTATTATTCACAAGAAGCTAAAGGAAGGAAAAAAATTAGAAGATGTGGGAAAATATACCAAAGCCATTGTAGAGGAGTGTGCAAATCTAAATATTATGCTAAACAATGTACTTAAACTTACAGAGAAGGAGATGAATTTAGCAGTCTATTCTATAAATGCAGTGTTAAAACAAACCATTCCTGTATTTAAAACCAGATGCAGTGAAAGGAATATTGAAATTGTTACTCATTTTGATAAAGAAAATCCACTGGTTTTGGTAGATAAAAAGAAATTTACAGATGCTATAGATAACATAGTAGAAAATGCCATTTCAGCTATGCCAGATGGAGGCAAGCTCACTATATCTACAAAAGAAACAGAGTCTATGGGTAAAAAGATGGTAAACATATCCATATCAGATACAGGTAAAGGGATACCCCCTGAAATGATAGAAGATGTATTCAAGCCTTTTGTAGTTGCCGAGGCTGGAAAGGCAGGATTAGGATTGCCTATTACCAAACACATTGTAGAGATGCATAAGGGAACCATTAATGTAAAAAGCACATTAGGGAAAGGAACAACAATTGATATCTACCTTCCCTTATGCTTTCCAGAGAAAAAAGTACAGCCTAAGCCGTTAAAGTAACCTTCTCCACCTTTATCAAGCTTTTGGTAGTGTCTATGCTTATTGATGGCCGCCACATGTCCTTTACTGCTTCCTCAAGGTAGGTTTTTAAGCTTCCTTCCTCAACGAATTTCTTATATTGTTTCTGACAGAGTTCAACCAAGCTTTTTTTGGCAGCATCTTCTGTTGCTCCTTTGGTTGCAAAGCACAATTCCGGGCAAAAAGCCATAAAATGATCACCAATTCTCCATATCTCAACTGTCACATCTAAAGTTTCCATCTTTTCCTCCTTTTTTAAACTGGTTTTTTAGCTTAAACAAGTCTAAAACCATTTTGGAATTCTGTCAAGTTTTTTAACTCATTTTGTGATTACTATTTAAAAATGTCACATGATCTTACTAAATAAAAATGTCACATTTTTAAATCTCAGGTTAATCTTCTCTGAGATTAGAGGAGGTTGGCCT
>JAGGSF010000026.1 GCA_021159235.1 Deltaproteobacteria bacterium
AGTAACAAGAAGATTGTTTTCTTCCCTCCGCAGTCCGCAGGATTTTGTAAACGCAGGAGAAGAAAAGATCAAAGAGTATATATCTTCTGTAAACATGCATGATGTCAAGGCAAGAAATATATATAGAATGTGTAAAATACTGGTTTCCGAATATGATGGAAAAGTGCCGGAGACCCAAGAAGAGCTTATGAGGTTACCGGGAGTGGGAAGGAAAACGGCAAACATGGTTTTGTCTTGCGCCTTTAATATTCCCGCAATTTCTGTAGATACACATGTAGCTCGTGTTGCTCAAAGGCTTTCCTTGTCTCAACACAAAAAGCCAGAAGAAATAGAAGAGGATTTGATGCGCATCTGTCCTGAGGAAAGGTGGAAAGATCTATATCTGGGTATGGTTCTTCTGGGTAGATACATCTGTAAAGCGAAGAATCCATTGTGTGATGAGTGTTTTTTAAAAGATGTGTGTGTCTGGAGAAAGAATAGAATTTAGATACTTTATTCCTACCAGAATAGTCTTTGGCAGTGGAGTCTTTAACAATGTGGGTAAAAGTATAAGGGATATAGGGAAAAAGGCCATTGTTGTAACAGGAAAGAAACATCTTAAAACCAGCGGAAGACTGGAAAACCTACTTCAGCAGTTGAAAGAAAACGATGTAGATTTTGTTTTATTTGATGAAGTGGTGCCCAATCCCGATGTTGATACAGTGGATGAGGGAGCAGAGATAAGCCAGAAGAACAGATGCGATTTTGTCCTGGCCATGGGTGGTGGTAGCCCCATGGATACGGCAAAAGCCATAGCCATCTGTGCTGCTGAGAAGGGAAGAATATGGGATTATATGACAGGGAAAAGAATACCCAGAAGAGCTCTGCCCATTGTATGTATACCCACCACAGCTGGCACTGGTTCAGAGGTTACAAGGTTTTCTGTTATCAACAACAACAAAGAAAGACTCAAGTTACCTATCTCTTCTGATGTTATCTATCCTCGTCTTTCTTTTGTAGATCCCATGCTTACTTTGAGTATGTCAGAAGAGGTGACAAAAAATGTAGGTTTTGATGCATTGAGTCATGCTATAGAGGCTTATACTTCACGTTCTGCTTCTCCTCTGACAGATGGCTGGGCAACGCTGGCCATGAAACTCATCCATGAAAATCTAAAACTCTGCATAGAGGAGCCACAAAACATAAAGGCGAGAGAGAGAATGAGTCTGGCTGCTCTACTTGCAGGTCTGGCACTGAATATAGGAAGAGCTTCCCTCCCCCATGCCTTAGAGCACCCACTTTCTGCATATAATACCTCTCTCGCACATGGAAGAGGACTGGCCCTTCTTTATGTAGCATGGATAAGATTTAGTTTTAAGGGTAACAGAGAAAAGTTTGCCCGCATTGCACAAATTCTGGGAGAGAAAAGAGATGCAGAAAGGTGTGCAGATGCCATGGAAAAATTCCTACAAAAGATAGGTATTACAGATAGACTTTCCCACTATGGATTTAATGAAAAGACAATCTCAGATATAGTGGACAACACCTATCATACTATGATTCGTGGCATAAAAAACAATCCACTTCCTGCAACGAAAGAAGAAATTATTGAGATGTATTTGCATTCCCTGTGATAATGAACTCAAGAAAGGTTATCGTAGGGGTATCTGGTGGCATAGACAGTTTTTATACCTGTCTGTTACTGAAAGAATGGGGTCTTTATGTTAAAGCTGTGATGCTCAAGTTTTCTTCTAAGGACGAGAAAAGAGAAAGGCTCATGCGTGAAAAACTCCACAAATTAAACATAGAACTTGTGGTGAGAGATGCATCATCCATTTTTCAAGAAAAGGTGGTAAAGTACTTTGTGGAAAGTTATAAGAAGGGTTTTACACCAAACCCCTGTATTGTATGCAACAGTAAAGTAAAATTTCCACTACTTTTTGAAGAAGCCAGGAGGGAAGAAGCCCCCTTTGTGGCCACCGGACACTATGCCAGTATATGCAGGAAAAACAATGCATTTTTTATAAAAAGAGGGAAAGATAGAGATCAATCTTACTTTTTATGCAATCTGGATAAAGATATGCTCAAATACCTGGTGTTCCCATTGGGGAATTACAGAAAGAAATGGGTAAGAGAACAGGTTCTGGACCTTGGTTTTCATGATTTTGTTGAGAGTAAAGATTTATGTTTTGTATACAAAGATTACAGGACATTCATTGAAAAATTTTTCCCTTCAAAAAGAGGGGAAATGTTAGATACAGAAGGTAATGTTGTAGGTCATCATGAAGGCATTTCTCATTACACCATTGGACAGAGAAAAGGAGTAAAAGCGGGGAATACTCCAAAATATGTTTTGAAGATAGATGCAAAAGAGAACAGAATCATCGTGGGGAAGGAAGAAGAGCTGTTCAGCAGTGCGTTCATTGTTAAAGATTGCAATTTTTTTGTGGAAAAGGGTTTTTTTAAAGATAGAGAGATCTGGTGTCAGATACGTTTCAAAACCAAACCTAAAAAGGCTACGATAGTTACAAGGGATAATGAGTGTGTAGTTAGATTAAGAGAAAAAGAAAGGGCAATTACTCCAGGTCAATTTGCCGTATTTTATATTGATGATACATTGTTGGGGGGTGGATGGATATATCGCATCACGGAATAAAGAAAAGTATACTGGATCGACTTCGCTATGAAAGATATCTGCTGGATGTGCTAAAATTTATCAGGCTTAATCCATATGATAGAGTGTGCATAATCTACAGGACTGTAAACTATTTAAAATCCCTGGTGCTTGAAAACCTGAATTCCAGTGAGAACTTTACGGAATACAACATAGAAAAAGAAAAGGAAATACAGTTTGAGGATAAGTACGATATTTTTATTCTCTTTTTGATGGTCCATACCTTAGGTGATGAAAAATTGAGAAAACTGTTAGGGGACATTAAAAAAGCTCTGGTAAATGGGGGGAGTGTTTTTGTGGTTGATTATGCCAAGCCAAAGGGTATAAGGGGTGCTTTTTTTAAGTTTGTCTTGAACATAACAGACAAGGATGCATGTAAGTGTTTGAATAGAGGAAATGAAATTTTCAGCGAATGTGGATTTGTAGAGCAAAAAAGAGCCATCCTTAAGAGAGGATATATAAAGGCAATACATTTCAAAACAGGTTTGGCCAGTTTTAAAAACCTATAAATAAAAACTCTCTAATTTCCCTTGACAGGTTCTGAGTGAGTCTGCTAAGCGCCTCCTTCCTCTTCCGTTCATTTTCTTCTATATTGCTACTATTTGCCTCATAATCCTCAAATGCAGTTAATTTTCTCTTTCTCAATACCTTTCCTTCTGTGTCTGATAATTTTACCTGTGCACAGAGGAGAGAACGAAAACGCGTAGCCGTTCCCTTCTCATTAAAAGCGATGGCATTTGTCTTATATTCTGTTAAAGAAACGCTCAGTATCCCTTCCGCCTTATTTTCCCCCACTAATTTTATCCTTTTATCCAGATCAAGCTCCCTGGATAACACCCTTTTCATCTCTGTGTCTATACCCGGTTCTGTAGTCTGATTTTGCACCTCTATGTAGATGTATTTTATATTCTGAGGTAAACTACCGTAAGTGCCTGCAAAGTGATAACCACATCCAGAGAGAAAAAAAAGAATAATTAGAAATCGCCACATCATCTCACCACCATATTCACCAATCTGTGTTTTACAACAACAACTTTTTTAAGCTCTTTCCCCTGAATATACTTCTGTATGCGGGTTGAATTTAAGGCAAGCTCCCTTATCTTTTCCTCTGTTGCATCTTTTTCTACCTCTATTTCATCTCTCACCTTTCCATTCACAGTTACAGCCATTTTTATCGTTTCTTTAACCAATGCCTTTTCATCGTATTCAGGCCAACACTGATCTGATACAAATGGTTTTTCCCCTATCCCTTCCCACATCTCCTCTGCAATATGAGGAGCGAAGACAGACAAAAGCATTACGAGCGTTCTTATTGCTTCCCCTATAGCAACCTTATCTTCTTCTTTCCCCTCATAATTGTATTCATATATTGCATTTGTAAGCTCCATTAAACGGGCAATGGCAGTATTAAAATGGTATCTCTTCTCTATATCCTCTGTAACATGCTTTATTGTGAAATGGGTAAGATAATGTAATCTCCTGCTTTTTTCTTCTTTTAGTTCTGCAACTCTTCCCTTTGATTTGCAAACATCCTTATACCTGTAAACGATTCTCCACACCCGGTTTAAGAATCTGTATGACCCTTCTACCCCTTTATCACTCCAATCCAGATCCTTTTCTGGTGGAGCGGCAAACAAGATAAATAATCGTGACGTATCTGCGCCATATTTTTCAACAATGTAGTCGGGGTCTACAATATTCCCCTTAGATTTAGACATCTTTGCTCCATCCTTTATAACCATGCCTTGAGTAAGCAATCTCTTGAATGGCTCATCTATATCTATATACTTCAAGTCTCTCAATACCTTTGTGAAATAACGCGCATATAGAAGGTGCATAATGGCATGTTCTATCCCTCCCACATACTGATCAACGGGCATCCAGTATTTTGCTTTTTCTTTGTCAAATGCTTTATCTTTTTCATGGGGTGAAACATATCTTAAGAAATACCACGAGGATTCTACGAATGTGTCAAAGGTATCCGTTTCCCTCTCCGCTTCTCCTCCGCATTTTGGACATCTCGTTTTTACAAAACTCTCTACCCTTTTTAAGGGAGAGCCGCCTTCTCCTGTCAATGGTGCATCTTCTGGCAACTTAACGGGTAGATCTTCTTCCTTTACAGGAACAATTCCACATCTTTTGCAATAAACCACGGGAATAGGCGCACCCCAGTATCTCTGACGTGATACATTCCAATCCCTCAATGCATAGTTGACAGTTTTTTCTGCCAGCCCTTTTTCTTGTAACCACTTTGTTATCTCCCACTTTCCCTGTTCAGAAGGTAGATCATTGAACTGACCAGAGTTTATAAGGATCCCCTCACCTTCATAGGCTTCCATCAATTTACCATCTTTCGGTATAACCCCCTCTTTATATATTACCACCTTCAGGGGCAGATTGTATTTCTTAGCGAATTCAAAATCTCTCTGGTCGTGGGCAGGCACAGACATAATAATGCCTGTGCCATACTCTAACAGGACAAAATTCGCCGCATAGAGCGGTATCTTCTCTCCGTTGACAGGATTCTCAGCATATATGCCTGTAAATACGCCTTCCTTTTCTTTTATATCCTTTGTTTTCAGGAATTTCTCAGTAAATCTTCGGACCCTTTCCTCATAAGAACTTCCCTTTACAAGTTTTTTAAGTAAGGGATGATCAGGAGCAATACACATAAATGTTGCCCCGAACAATGTATCCGGTCTGGTGGTAAATACTTCTAAAACCTCATTCTTCCCAAAAACTTTGAACTTCACCTTTGCCCCGACGCTCTTTCCAATCCAATTTCTCTGCTGGATAAGCACTCTTTCTGGCCATCCTCCTCTTATCTGTTCCATATCTTTTAAAAGCTGTTCTGCATAATCAGTAATCCTGAAAAACCATTCATCTATCTCTTTTTTGGTTACCTCTCCTCCGCATCGCCAGCATCTTCCATCTATTACCTGTTCGTTGGCTAAAACCGTTTGACAATTAGGACAGTAGTTTACCTCTGCTTTCTTCCTATAAACCATATTCTTCTTCAGCATCTCTATAAATAACTTCTGTTCCCATCTGTAGTATTCTGGATCAGATGTTATCACCACATCATCCCAATCGTAAGAAAATCCCATTCTCTTCAACTGTTTTGTCATGGTGGTAATATTTTCTCTCGTCCAGGTTTCCGGGTGGAGATTGTGCTCAATGGCAGCATTTTCTGCCGGCATACCAAATGCATCAAACCCCATAGGATGCATTACATTATAACCCTTCATTCGTTTGTAACGTGCAATGACATCACCTATAGAATAATTTCTTACATGCCCCATATGTATCTTCCCGGAAGGATAAGGGAACATTTCCAATTCGTAAAATTTTGGCTTGTCTTTTTCTATCTTAGTTTTGAAGATTTTATTCTCTTCCCACCTCTCCTGCCATTTCAATTCTATTTTATGCGGATTATATCTCTCTTCCATTTTATTTAACCTCTAAATAAGCTCCCTTGCTTGCCGATGTAACAAGCTTTGAATATCTTAAAAGATAACCCTTTGTTATTTTTGGTTCTCTGGGCTGCCATTTTTTCCTTCTCTTCTTCAACTCCTTTTCACTTACTAAAAGCTCTATCTTCTTTTTATCTACATCTATTTCAATTTCATCTCCCTCTTTAACCAGAGCGATAGTTCCTCCCTTTGCCGCCTCCGGAGAAATGTGCCCGATGGAAAGTCCCCTTGTGGCGCCGGAAAATCTGCCATCTGTAATCAAAGCTACCTTATCACCTAAACCCATACCGGCAATAGCTGAGGTAGGGGAGAGCATCTCCTTCATTCCCGGTCCACCAGCCGGGCCTTCGTATCTGATAACTACAACATCTCCTTCCTTTATCTTCCTTTTATATATGGCATCCAATGCTTCCCCTTCAGAATCAAATACCCTTGCCTTTCCTCTAAAATGTCTGATTTTTTCACTCACTCCTGACTGTTTTACGATACAACCTTCTTCCGCTAAATTTCCATACAGAATAGAAAGACCCCCTTTCTCTGAATAAGGATCATCCATCGGTCTTATCACCCTATTGCTTTTTACCTCAGCATCTTTGTAATTTTCATATATCGTCTTACCCGTTACCGTGATACACTTTCTGTGAATAAGTTTTTTGGTGTCCAGTCTCTTCATTATGGCCATTACGCCACCTGCTTCATCTAAGTCCTGAACATGGTAGTTTCCTACCGGACTAAAATGACATAGAGTGGGCACCTTTTCGCTTATTTCATCAAAAGTTTTCAAATCCAGGTTTATCCCTGCCTCATGGGCAATGGCTAAAAGGTGAAGCACGGTATTTGTAGAACAGCCCATAGCCATATCCACGCATATAGCATTTTCCAGAGAATCTTTCGTTATAATATCGCGTGGTTTGATGTTCTTTTCTACTAATTCCATTATTTTCATGCCTGAGTACTTTGCAAGACGCACCCTTTTGGCTAAGGGAGCAGGCACAGTGCCGTTACCAGGTAGAGAAAGCCCAAATGCCTCACTTAAACAGTTTATAGAATTCGCAGAATACATGCCAGAGCAGGAACCACAGCTGGGACAACCTTCATCTTCTATTTCCTTCAATTCATCTTCTGAAATCCTTCCACTGATGTAGGAGCCTACTGCTTCAAACACCTGCGCCAGATCTATGTCTTTCTGTTTATATCTACCGGCAAGCATGGGACCACCTGAAATCATAATGGTAGGAATATTGACCCTTACAGCAGCCATGAGCATACCCGGTGTAATTTTATCGCAGGCAGGCATAATAACTAAGCCATCTACAGGATGAGCGTTGACCATTATCTCCACTGCATCTGCGATGTTTTCCCTTGAAGGAAGGCTGTAATGCATACCCAGATGACCCATAGCGATACCATCATCTACGGCAATGGTGTTAAATTCAAAGGGTGTGCCACCCATCATATAAATACCTGCTTTAACTGCCTGGACAAGTGTCCTTAAGTGAATATGCCCGGGCACGATATCTGTAAAGGCACTGGCAATAGCAATAATGGGTCTCTTTAATTCTTCATCTGTGTATCCATCTGCCTTCAATAACGATCTATGCGGTGCTTTCTCCACGCCTTTTACCATCACATCACTTCTTTTCATCTCATCCTCCTACCTTTATTTTCCTGATTTTAGGAAATTCAAGAAAGAAATGCAAATGATTGGCTATGTTTTTTCACCTTGACCGAGATTGCAATGTGATATATAATAATAACAGGTGTTTTGCCCTGGGATACATGTGGTCGGAATGTGTTTTCCCTTGAGCCAACACCTAACTATGGGATGTGGGCTCATCTTGCAAGCCTGTCCTGCAAGATCGAAACATCCACCTTGTTAGTTAGGTTCAGGGAAGCTATTCGCACGGTATCCCGGGGCATTTCAGATGCAAATGAAGATAATTAAAAATAAATATGGGAGGAAATAAACAAAGTTGCCAGGCAAGTGGAATTTAGAGGTAGGATTTTATTGGAATAATAATGGAAGAGATAGAAGGATGGGTACTGATGCAATAATCGGGTCAGGGAATGTAATGGCCTTGATTTTTTTAACAAGGAAAATAAATATACTTATTTTTAAGAGATTGATTTTTGACAATTTTTGAAATGTATCTTTATAGCCCATAGAGCCATTTTTTAAATAAATCCTACAGGTAAACTCAAAATTCCATTTGCTCTTTTGTTAGAGAGAGCATGAAAAAAGATAAGCTGCGTGCATGGGCATTAAAGAAGCGGATGGGAATGTCTGAGCAAGAAGTAAGGGCAAAAAGTGCGCTTATCTGTCAGAAGTTGCTCAATTTCCTGAAAGAAAAGCAAGAAAAAAGAGTAATGCTCTATTATGCAATCAGGAACGAAGTTGATCTAAAACCACTTGCAATCCGTCTTTTAACATTAGGGTATAAGATAAGCCTGCCCGTGGTGAAGAATGAAGGAATAATACCCGTTTCTATTGATCACTATGATCGCTGCTGCAAAAAGGGATATAAGGGAATTTATGAACCATGCTTATTGGAAGGACGAATAGTCCATAAAAACGAAATTGATGCAGTAGTTGTGCCGGGCATCGCCTTTAACCAGCGAGGATACAGAGTTGGTTATGGGAAGGGATTTTACGATCACTTTCTTAAAAGTCTTAAAGCAATCAAATTGGGAGCAGCTTACAACTGGCAGATTATAAGCTTTAAAGAAGAAGAGTATGACGTGCCAGTAGACATTGTATTCACGGAAAATTCAGTTTTAAGGAGAGAAAAATGAGTGAAACAGGAATTATTGTGTGTTTTTTATCTTTTCTTCTGGGTGTTGTTGTTACCTTCTTTTACCTGCTGCAGGTTTCTAAAAATAGGAAGGAATACGGCAAGAGGATAATTTCAGATGCAAAAAAAGAGGGAGAAAGAATACTGAAAACCGCACAATTAGAAGCAAAGGAATATCTTATAAAAGCAAAATCAGATTTTGAACAAGAAGCGAAGGAAAAAAGAAGGGAAATGCAAAAATGGGAAGATAGACTGGAATTTAAGGAAAAAGGGTTAGACAAAAGACAGGCATTGATAGAAGAAAAACTCGAAAAGTTACAAAAAGAAGCTGCATCACTGGAGGAAAAAAAGAAAATTATAGAAAGAGAAAGTAAAAAAATAGGGCAGCTTTCCTTAGAATGGCGACAAAAACTGCAGGAAATAGCAGGGATGACTGAGAACGAAGCGAAAGAGATTATCATAAAGAATATGCAGGAAAAGGCAAAAAAAGAGGCATTAAACTACATAAAAAATATGGAGGAAAAGGCAAAAGAAGAGGCAAAGAGACGCAGCCAGAATATTATCTCCCTTGCTATAGAGAGAATGAGTGGTAATTTTATTGCCGAAAGAACCATTTCTACTGTCAGCCTACCCTCAGATGAAATGAAAGGAAGAATTATTGGCAGAGAAGGGAGAAATGTCAGAACGTTTGAAAAGGCGGCAGGCGTTGATCTAATAATCGATGATACACCGGAGGTAGTAGTAATCTCCAGTTTCAATCCTCTACGCAGGGAAACAGCAAGAATTGCTTTAGAGAGACTCGTTGCCGATGGAAGAATACATCCTGCGAGAATTGAAGAAACGATAGAAAAAGTAAGGGAAGAACTAAGTCAAGAAGCGATAGATGAGGTAAAAAAGATTATATTTGATTTGGATATCCCTGATCTACATCCAGAAATAATAAAGCACCTCTCCATGCTCAAATTCCGCACCAGCTATACCCAAAATGTGCTCATCCATTCGCAGGAGGTGGCCTACCTGGCAGGCATAATGGCAGCGGAGTTAGGATTGGATGAAAAACTGGCCAGAAGAGCGGGACTTTTACACGACATTGGAAAATCCGTAGATCAGGAAATAGGGGGAAGTCATACTAAGATCGGTGCAGAAATAGCCAAAAAATACGGGGAATCGGAAAAGGTAATCAATGCCATACTTTCTCACCACGGCGAGGTAGAATTTAGCTGTCCAGAATCTGTACTGGTAGCTGCTGCCGATGCTCTCTCTGCCGCCAGGCCAGGAGCGAGAAAGGAAATCTTAGAACATTACATCAAGAGATTGGAGGAATTAGAAAAGATCGCACTTTCTCATGAAGGCGTAAAAAATGCTTATGCTATGCAGGCAGGAAGAGAACTGAGGGTAATTGTAGAAGAGAAAAGTCTAAGTGATACAGATAGTGTAATGTTGGCAAGGGAAATTGCTCAGGAGATTGAAGAGAAAACAACCTATCCCGGTCAGGTAAAGGTTACAGTAATCAGAGAGACAAGGGCAATTGATTATGTCAGATGAATTAAAAATATTGTTCATAGGCGATATTGTGGGAAAACCAGGGAGAAAGGTGCTTTCCTATCTTATGCCGGGTTTAACCGAGAAATACAAACCAGATCTGGTTATTGTAAATGTGGAGAATATAGCAGGTGGGTTTGGTATAACGGTGAAAACCTACAGGGAGTTAGAAGATTTAGCAGATGTATTTACCTCTGGCAACCATGTGTGGGATAAAAAAGAAACACTTGAAAATATAGATGGGATGCAAAAACTCTTAAGGCCATCAAATATTCATCCTTCTTTACCTGGGAGGAGATATAAGATCTTAAAGGTTAAAGGGATTAGAGTTTTAGTAACAAATCTTCTGGGTCGTGTATTCATGGAACCTGTTGACGATCCATTTCGGACCATAGACAGTCTTCTCCAGGAAGTAGAAGCAGAAGTAAGGATTGTGGACTTTCATGCAGAAGCTACATCGGAAAAAGAGGCAATGGGATGGTATCTGAATGGGCGAGTGACAGCAGTGATAGGCACGCATACCCATGTACAAACTGCAGATGAACGCATTTTAAGCAAAGGCACAGCTTATATTACAGATGTAGGTATGACAGGCAGCCTGGATGGCATAATCGGTTTTAAAAAGGAAGAGGTAATAGAAAAGATTGTCTACGGAATACCAAAGAAATTAGAACCATGCAAAGAAAATCTGCATCTGAACGGTGTCTTTATAAAATGTGACTTAGAAGGGAAAGCACACTCTATTAAAAGAATAGATGAGGTAATGAAAGATTAAGAGGGACATAGCAGTGTTATGTCCCTCTTTTATAAACTTAAATTATTTCTCTACTTTGTAACCTGCTTTTTTCCAGCCAAATATAAAACCTTTCTCCAGGTTCTTTACATTTCCATAGCCCATGGTCATAAGTCTCAAAGTAGCTAAAGAACCTCTTCCGCCCGACCTACAATAGACAACAATAGGTGTAGATTTGTCTGGTACAAGCTTTGCAATCTTGAATTCCAGAAGTCCTCGGGGTAAATTCTTGGCATAAGGAATATGTCCTGCTTTATACTCCGATGGTTCTCTCACATCTAAAATCACAAGCTTTCCTGCTTTTGCCTCTGAGAGTTCTGCATTTAACTCCTTTGGTGTAATCTGCGCAATGTATTCCTGCGCTATTTTGACCAAATCTCCCTTAGTTGGCCAGGCATAACTCAAAGATGCAACAAATGCCACCGCCAACCAGACCAGCAGTACAGATTTCAGATACCTACGCATAAACACCCCCTATGAAAATAATTTTTGTTTAACATCCCTCAAATTCTACCTCTTCCGTTTCTTTTGGTGCAATCTCCGGTCTGGCTTTCTTCTTAGGTTTTACTGTTATTTTTCCACCCGAGATTATCTTATCGTAGTTTTCCCAGGCTTCATCATTCCAGGGATTTTCCTGAATAGCCTTTTTGAAGTAAGTTCTTGCCATCTCCATGTCTCCTTCAGACACAGCCTTTTTCCCCTTTGTAATGTATTCAGCGCATGCTGCATTACTAAAAGCATAGGGCTGAACAGCAAGAGCCCCGTTTAAAGAAATTATAAACATGAAGAGAAAAATTGCAACAGCGACAATAATCAACGGTTTTTTCATCATCTGTCCTCCTCATACTTCCACATAATATACCAGTGGTTTTACACCTAACATATTTGCCTTTGGCTGCCATACCTTTTTTGCCTTCTGATGTAAGAGTTTATACACCTCACTGTTCTTATCGTTTAAATCACCAAATACCCTGGCTTCTGTTGGACAGGTAGATACGCAAGCCGGTTTCATGCCTGCCTTCAAACGCTCCACACAAAATGTGCACTTATCTACTATACCTTCATGCTCATTGTAGTATCTTGCGTTGTAAGGACAGGCAAGCACACACATCCTACAACCAATACACCTCTCCTTATCAATAAGAACCATACCATCTTCATTATGATAACTTGCCGATGTAGGACAAACACTAATGCAGGGCGCATTTTCACAGTGGAAACACAAAAGCGGCATGAAATCTATGGCTGTAACCTGTCCATTCTCTATCTTCTCTCCTTCCAAAATCTGTGTTCTGAAATATTCTTTTCCCAATGGCACCTTATTTTGAGCCTTACAGGCAACAGTGCATCCCTTACAATCTATACACCTGCCCGGGACAAGAACCATTGCGTAATCTTTTTCTTTCATTTGCCCTCCTTATGCCCTCTCTATTTTCACAAAGCTGTCTTTATGATAAGCATAAGCACCACTTATGGGATCAACCGCTTCAGAGGCAAAATCCCCATCCGATGCACCCTTCTCATAGCAGAGGGTCAAAAATGGTGAAAATCTACCAAATCCATGAGCAATAAATATACAATCCTTTCTTATACGAGAAGTAACATAAGCCTCTACAGGTGGAGATTTTTTGTTTCCCTGCACAAGCACTACTTTATCTCCATTTTTAATGCCCAGCATAGCTGCTTCATCTTTATTTATCCATAGCTTATTTACAGAATAAGCTTCATGTAACCAGGGATTGTTTTGAGTGCGGGCATGAGTATGCGCTGATACCCGTCCAAACAAAAGCCTGTATGAACCCTTGGGCGGGAATGAGGGCCTCTTATATACAGGTAAAGGATCATAACCATATTTTTTAAACAATGTAGAATACAATTCAACCTTTCCTGTTGGCGTAGAAAATCGTATCTTCTCTCCCCGTGCCCTTCTGTAGGGATTACCCTCTTTTACGATTACCCCATTTTCTTTCAACTCTTTCTGCTCCTCTGAAGAAAGCTGAGATATCCTGTATTCCACAATCTCCTTCATACTCATAGGGAAATATTTCCCTAAACCCATCTTTTCAGCAATCATCCTACAGATCTCCCATTCATCTCTGGTATCGTATAGAGGTTTTACCGCCGGTTCTCTACAGGCAATGAACGGCTGAATAGCACCCCCTGCCTTTAAATCATATTTTTCCAGATATGTAGATGCAGGGAGTATAATGTCAGAATAAAGGCACATCTCCGTAGGATATACATCAACAGTTACAATAAAGTCTAAATTTTCAATAGCTCTTTTCAGCGTTTCCCCTGGTTTTGCCACATTTGTGACAGGATTTGTACCACAAACAAACAAACCTTTAATAGGATAGGGTTTTTGTTCTACTATCGCTTTAATTAAACCATTCGTTCTTCCAAATGAGGAAGGAGCAAGAGGAAAATCCGAACCCTTACCACAACCATCGGCTCGCTCAAAATTCTTTATCCTGGGCAATTTCGGCAACGGTGCTTTGGGGGCTTTAATTTTCGTGGGATGATAATATCCCCCCGGCATCTCCCAGTTTCCTAAAAGTGCATTCAATATTGCAATGGCTCTGGCATTCTGTGTATCATCACCATATCGGGATGTTCTCCTTGGAGGGATAACAACGGAAGATGGAGCATATCGAGCCAATTCCCAGGCAATTCTCTTAATTGTTGCTGCAGGTATATCCGTTTCTTTTTCTGCCCATTCAGGAGTATATTTCTCTACATGCTCTCTTAATTCGTAAAAACCATAACAGTAATTCTCTACGAAATCTGCATTATACAAACCATCCCTGATAATAACATTGATCAGAGCCAGAACAAAAGCCATGTCTGTACCTGGTTTTATAGGCAGCCACTCATCTGCCTTTGCCGCTGTCTTTGTAAATCTTGGATCCACACAAACAATCTTTGCATGTCTGGATAAGGCAACACCCAGGTTCTTAGCATCACCCATCATTACCGCTTCAGCTATGTTTCTTCCCATAAGAAGAATATACCTGCTATTTGCTATATCATAGTACTCATGAGAAGAAAGGTCTCTACCATATGTACCAAACCAACCCATAAGGCGAGAGGCCCTACAGGAAGAATAAGAAGGCTCCGCAATGTTCTTTGCTCCCATCGCATCAAACAATCTTTTAGCAGCATGCCCGGCAGTGCCATGGGGAATCAAAGCCAAAGCCTTTGCACCATGTTTTTCTTTAATTTCTGTCATTTCTTTAGCAACGGTGCTTATCGCTTCATCCCATGAAATCTTCTGCCACTTACCTTCACCCCTTTTACCTACCCTTTTTAATGGAGTCTTTAGCCTGTCTGGATCGTACAGAAGCATAACACCAGCATTACCACGAGCACACACCTTTCCGTAGTTGTATGGATGATAAGGATTGCCCTCTATCTTTCTCACCCTTCCATTTTCCGTAAACACATCTATACCACAGCCCCAGAAGCACATCTCACACCAGTTGTGAGTAACTTTTGGCTTAAATGGTTTTATCTCTGGATATTTACCCGGTTCCGGAAGACCAAAACTGCTGAGTATGCCTGCATGTGCCTTCTGCTTGAAGAACAACGGGTAGGACGCGGCAACGCCTATCGCTGCTCCTTTTAAAAAACCTCTTCGTGATATTCCCATACACGCCTCCTCTACCAAAAACCACAAATCTACAAAAAGACAAGCCTTGTTGCAATCATAGTTGTTCTTGAGAAGAAAAACAAGATTGTATTTACTCCTATAAGAAAAAAAATAAGATTGTATTTACTCACTCATAATTTAACTT
>JAGGSF010000105.1 GCA_021159235.1 Deltaproteobacteria bacterium
TCATAGTAGTCCCTTATCTCCTTATCCGTTATATAGACAAAAGGAACAATAAATTTCTGTATAAATTTCATTCTCATTATGTTAAATTCAATCTTCCTTTTATAATAATGCCTACTCACACCGCTTTCTTCCACCTTCTCAAAAAGCTCATCCCGTGAAATATGATTTTCCCTGCATACCTCCTGTATATATTTGTCAACCTCATCCTCACTTACCGTTATTCCTCTCTTTAAGCAGAATTCCTTAATCATATAATCATCAACAATCCCCTGAAGTGGATTCTGCTTGTAGAAGGAAGACAGATTCTTCACATCCAGTGAGGTTATTACCTTATCCCCTACAACAGCCTCTATTCTGTCTACTACTTCTGCTTGAAGAGGAGAAACGCATATAAACAGTAACACAAAAAACCAAAGCACACGCATAACAATAAAATAAAGATTTATTGAGGCAATTGCAAGCAAATCATTTCATACTAAGGCATTCAATATATTCTTTGCAAAATCTATTCCATCTCCCCGCAAACCGAACATAACAGAACACACGTTATGAAATCTACCACCAAATCTCTGTGTGATTCTGGTTAAACTATCAACATCCACACGACTGTCAGGATAAAACTCAATATCCAATTTTCCACCTTCCAGTGTTATGGTTTTCACATCTATCTTCTGCGCCAGTATCTTCATATAGATTACATCGTAAAGATTTTCTACCTCCTGAGGAGGCCTTCCAAATCTATCTATCATCTCCTCGTAAAGCTCCCTTAATTCATTCACATCCCTCAATTTAGACAGCCTCCTGTAAAAATCCAGCTTCAAAGACTCCGGTATATAAAAGTCGGGAATATAAACACCAATATCGGTCTTTATATGCACGGGCATAACCTTTCTATACGGCTCCTTCTTTATTTTATGTGCAACCTCTTCCACCAATTGCATATAAAGTTCATATCCTATCCCCCTTATACAACCCGACTGATCTTTTCCCAATAGATTTCCACCTCCCCTTATATGCATATCCTCTATCGCCAGATGCAGGCTGGATCCCCTTTCAACAAACTCACTTATCGCCAGAAGTCTCCTCCTGGCCTTCATACCAAATTCCTTTTCTGATAAGAGAAAATAACAATAAGCCTCTCTAAATCCCCTGCCTACCCTGCCCCTCAGCTGATAAAGATCTGCCAAACCAAAGTTTTGAGCATCGTCAATTAATATCGTATTTACAGTGCCTATATCCAAACCAGATTCTACGATGGCGGTGGAAATAAGCAGGGGGAATTCCCCCTTCAGGAATGCTCTCGTAATCTCCTCAATTCTTTTTTTTGGCATCTGTCCATGTATCACTTCCATTTGAATATCAGGCACAATCCCCTGCAGATACCTTCTTACCTCCTCTATATCCTCAATGCGATTGTGCACAAAAAATACCTGTCCCTTCCGCAAAACTTCCCTATATATCACATCCCTAATTATACTCTTTTTTCTCTCCACTATATGGGTATGAATAGACTTCCTTTCAGGAGGGGCTGTGGCTATTATGCTCATATCCCGAATGCCGGAGAGAGCCATATTTAATGTGCGTGGAATAGGAGTAGCAGAAAGAGACAAAATATCTACATTTGGGTATCTCTCCTTCAGACATTCCTTTTCTTTTACGCCAAATCTCTGTTCTTCATCTATGACAACAAGTCCCAGATTTTTAAAATTCATCTTGGGGGAAAAAAGACTGTGCGTGCCTATCACTATATCTACACATCCATTAGCTATTCCCCTGATAATCTCTTCTCTTTCCTTTTTTGTCGTAAAACGGGTAATAGCCTTAATGTTCACGGGAAAATCGGAAAACCTGTCTAAAAAAGTATAAAAATGCTGCATAACAAGTATTGTAGTGGGAGCAACGACTGCCGCCTGTCTATCGTTAGCCACACATATCGCACAGGCCCTCATCGCTACCTCTGTCTTGCCAAAACTTACATCTCCGCAAATCAGTCTATCCATAGGTCTGCGCTTTGACATATCCTTCTCTATGTCGGAAATGGCTTTCCGTTGATCAGGTGTCTCTTGAAAAGCAAATTTAAGACAAAACTCCTTATAAAATAGAGTATCTACATTATAAGGTTCTCTTTCTATTATTTCTCTTTTTGCATACAGTTCTACCAGCTCTGAAAGTATCTTCTCTATGGACTTTTTTGCTCTCTCCTTACGCAATTGCCATCTTCTGGAACGCAAACTATCTATTTCTTCTCCACCATAATAGGGAGAAAGCAAATGGAGAAAAGTTAAGGGAACATATAATTTATCGCCATCTTTATATTCTACACACAAAAAATCCCATTTTTCCTTCCCAATATTTAATCTCTTTATACCCCTATATATACCTATTCCGTAATTTTCATGCACGACCAGATCGCCCACATTCAGAGAGGGAACAGAAGGAAAGGTCTTCTTCAGGTGTTTAACTTTCTCCTTCCCAAAAATATCCTCACAGGATATAAAATAGGTACCGTCCTGCGGGCTATAAAAACCTTCACTCAAATAAAAAGGAACAAAAGAAATAGAAAGAAAATCACCCCTTTCCTTAAATAATTCTTCCATCTTCTCCTTTCTAAAAGAAGAACCACATGCTATGACAACCTTGCTTTTCTTTGATCTTTCCAAGATCACATTTATCCTTTCAGAGGAAGAAAGACCCTTAAGAAACGACAGTGATTTAAGAACACAGAGAGGAGGAGCTGAAGGGTCATCTGTAATAAAATATGGAGTTTTATCTATTACAGTATGCCACCTTTCTTTGTTTAAAAGCACATCTTCCGGTTTTGTTTCACCTTCTTCTTTAGAAAAGCTGTGTTTGGCGAAGCTGTAAATAGTTTCTCCCCTTTTCAATACTTCATCCTTATTATCAACAGCAAAGATATCATAATTATCTGTCAGGTAACACCTGCCACTTTGATTTATAATCCGTGCATAACCACCCTCTCCATTCCATTCCCGAGCCGGCAAGATAGTAAGCTCATCCAAACTTTTAAATGAAAGCTGATTTTGAATATGAAATAGTTTTATATACTCTATTTCATCTCCATAAAAATCTATACGGGCAGGTTTATCGTAGAGAGGAGAAAACACATCTATAATTCCTCCCCTCACTGAAAAATCCCCCACTTTACTTACATTTTCTGTGCGTTCATATCCTAAAAGAGAGAGTTTCCCAACTACATTTTCCAATCTTATAGTTTCTCCTTCCCTCAATGTAAAACATCTTCTCTTAAATACTTCTACAGGCATCATGGGCTGAATTAAAGACTCCGAAGACAACACGCAAACAACATCAGTATTCAAAGAAAGGTGATAGATTGTCCTCAGTCTCCAGGTCACAATTTCCTCCCGAGGAGCTAACGAGGTAGAGGGAGAAAATTCATAACCAGGGAAAAGGGTAACAACCCGCCCTTCACTGAAAAAATGATTGAAAAAAACTATATCCCTGTAGAGATCATATGCCCTTTTTTCATCCGGTGTAACAACAAATATTTTTTTCTTTTTCTGTTTGATTATCCAGTAGGCTTTCTGGGAACTGTTCTTTAAAAAACCTGTTATCACAAACCCGAACGATTTAATCTGTATATTTATCCGCTACAGAACTGGCTCCAAAGCTCTCGGGTTTAATACGATATGAATAGCCCGAACTATCAATCCAAGAAACCACCTCTTTAATCAACTCCTTAGTCTTTCCGTGATTACCTATATCAGAATGAATCTCTATCTCTATGGATACACCCTTTTTCTTGAGCAACTCGTCTAATTTAGCCGCAGTAGCTAAACTTAAAGCTGTTTCATGGAAAATGGTAGCCTGCAGGCTATGCTTGCCTATTTCACTACGGGATCTCCGATAAAAGTAAGTCCCTCCCTTTCCTATATGGTAGAGTATAATCACCGTAACATATACCGCACAGATATCCCGGCGCTTTGAATCCGTGCCTACGATTAACCTATAACCATCTGATTCTTCAGAAGTTCGCTGGACAATGAGATCTGTAATCTCTTCCAGGTCTATTATCCCATATGTAGGACTTACAAATTCTGCGCTGAATTCGCTTAATGATCTGTCAAATTTTACTGTTCGCTTCATAAAAACATTATAAGTTCAACTGTCAGAGGTGTCAAGGATTCGAAATCACAGTGTGATTACTATTTAAAGATGTATAAATTGATGGCGGGATTACAAGTTCTTGCAAACATCAAATATGAATATATAATAGGAATATGTATACAAAGATAGGTGTAATAGCCAAACCGAATGTAGAGAATATCGATAAACTGTTACAGAAATTAAAGCAATATTTCTGTAAAAAAGGGAAGGCGGTATTCTTAGAAGAAAAGGTAACAGAATCTATTGGAGGAAAGGGGTTTAAAAGAGAAGAACTCATAAATTATATTGACCTGCTTATTGTCCTGGGTGGTGATGGGACAATGCTTTCTGCTGTAAGAACGATAAACGAATCTGGTAGGGATATACCCATTCTTGGTGTAAATTTAGGAAGAATAGGCTTTCTTACAGAGGTGCCCCTAAATATGCTCTTTCAAACCTTGGATAACATTGAAAACAATCAATTTGGTATTGAATCACGTATGATGATCGATGTATACATTTATCGCAACGAAAGACAAATAGGGAAATTTAGCGTTTTAAACGATGCTGTGATAAACAAAACCACTATTGCCAGATTGATCGCTGTGAGAACTTACGCTAAGGAAAAAGAGGCCCCAAAAAGATTTTTAACCACATTTCATGCTGATGGTTTAATCATATCCACTCCTACTGGTTCCACTGCCTATTCGCTCGCCGCCGGTGGACCAATTGTGTACCCTTTGTTGGATTCGTTTGTCATTACGCCTATTTGTCCTCATACCTTATCCAACAGGTCCTTAGTTTTGCCCGATTGCTTTTCCATATATCTTGAATTGGAAGAATATAGTCCTGATACAATGCTTACACTGGATGGACAGTTTGGGTTTGACTTAGAAGAGAAAGATTGCGTTCTACTCAAGAAATCAGAAAAGCGAATAAGGTTCATTACCCATCCTAAAAAGGACTACTTCAATGTTTTACGAACCAAATTAGGGTGGGAAGAGAGAAAAACCCGAAAGATATAGTTAAGCAGATTTTTTAAGATAACCCAGTTCTATCAATTTTTCATAAACCTTTCTTGTCAGCGAAGCGGCAGCTCCACCACCCGCTCCACCGTGTTCAATCAATGTTACTACAACCACTTGCGGACTCTCCATTGGTGCAAAGGAGGCAAACCATGAATGGGGCATGAATTTTTTACTCGTAAGCTCACCTATTACCACCGGTCTGGATATAACCTGAGACGTGCCCGTCTTTCCACAAATATTCCAGCCATCTATCCGTGCTCTTTTACCAGTGCCATTATTTCCATTCACGACCAGATACATAGCTTTTCTGACAATATCAAATACCTTCTTATTTTCTCTGATATGCCACCTTACAGCAGGGGATATCCTTTTGCCACCTATTGAAGAAACAATAGAAGGCTTATAGATTATTCCTCCATTAGCCAAGGTTGCATAAGCAACGGCCATCTGCAACGGTGTTACCAGGGTGTATCCTTGCCCTATAACTGTGGATAAAGTGTCACCCAGATACCATCTTTCACCTCTATTTCTCAATTTCCATTCTGGTGAAGGGATAATGCCCTTGTGTTCGGAGTCGTATAGACCACATTTCCTCCCGAAACCAAACCTGTACAGGTAATAACCAATGTTGTTTATGCCCATCCGCAGCCCCAAGAGGTAAAAGAAAATATCAGAAGACTCTTCTACTGCCCGGTATACATTTATCTTACCAAAACCACCATACTTCCAGTCACAGTATTTGCGAGTACCTACATCAATGCAATATGGACAGTTAATCTCTTCTCTGTCACTGATGATCCCTAAATCCAGAGCTGCTGCAGCAATAAACGGTTTCAACACGGAACCTGGAGGATACAATCCCCTTATGGCTCTATTCTCCAGAATACCCTCTTCATCTTTTAATACATCACCCAGCTTATCCTTATTTTCAGAAGAAACAAACAGGTTTGGATTATAAGAAGGTTTACTGACCATTGCCAGTATTTTACCATTTCTTGGATCAAGCACTACAACTGTTCCCTTGAGTTTCCCCATTACCTGGTAAATATAGCTTTGCAGTTGCCAGTTAATGGTGAGTATTATATCTTCACCATTAACTGGTTTATCTTCACTTAATACCTTTACCCTTTTACCCGATGCATCAACCATAATCTCTCTGTAACCTTCTTTTCCTCGTAGGTATTTATCATATTTCTTTTCCACTCCCATCCTACCTGCATCCTGCGCCAAATAACCTGTTATATGTGCAAAAGAAAATGGATAAGGGTAGTATCTATGAGGTTCAATGTCAACCAGAACAGAAGATAGCTCTTTCTGATGGGCGTGTAATTTTAAAATTGTCTTCTGGTCCACATTCCGTGCAATGAGAATCTTGGATTTCTTAGATTTGACCGATGCAAAAAGCCTTCCTGCATCTTCCTTTAAGATTGAAGATAGGAGTTCTATCTCTCTTTTATCAACTTTTTTTCCGGGTATAAAATATACATTGAAAACAGGCTTATTCTCCGCTACAACTATTCCATCAGCGGTAATTATTTTTCCTCTTACTGGTTCCAGTTTTACAAGCCTTATTACATTTCCGCTTGCCAGACTCTTGTAGTATTTGCATTTTATTACCTGGAGATAAAAAAGACGAAAAACAACTAAGAGAACTGCAATCATAATTATCAATCGCAGGTAAAAAACCTGTCGAGTAGGTCTACTGCTAAATTCATCATTCAACATATTCTCTGCCCTTTGAAAGAAGATGGTATAAATGTTCGCCTATAAAAAACAGTATAAATGAGATCAGGAGATAATAAAAGGTAAACGCCTTAAAGACAAAGAGATAAAAGGAAAAAACTATAGAAAAGAAGATGGATCGAACAACAGAAGAAGCTATTATGTTTTTTAAATGAAAAAACAATACACATACCACAGGGAAAATAATAGCATTACAGTAAAACGCATTCCCGCTTGAAATATCAATGTAAAAACCATAGAGAGAAGAAAATAAAAGCGGTAAAAACCCTATGTTTTGTTTTCTTGTAAGAAAAATACTAAAGATGAATAAAAAGAGGGGCAAACTGTAAGATGCTACACCTTCCAGAACAGATGAAAGGATAACAGAAATAAGTATTCCTGCAAACCATAAAACTACCATTCACTTTTAACAACCAACGCCAGCCGCTCGCTCAGGTTGAAATCCGGTTTTACATAAGCAACCTTATAAAATCCTTTATCTTCTACTCTCGTTATTTTTCCCAGTACAAAACCGGCTGAGCTGGATACCTCCATCCCCTTTTTCAATGAAGCATCTTCGCTGATATATTTAACGCAGCACTTTCTCCCTCCATAAAATACACCACGATATTCTCCCACCAGAGCATCTGTCACGAAATCTTTGTTCCATAATGTAGAAACCAGATATACCCCCTCTTTGAACGAATGTATCCTGCCAGCTAACACGAGGTCTTTGGAGACAACCAGGTAGTCTTTTGTAATGTCAATATCCACATTTTCTATCGGTTTGATAGCCAAAAAACAGGGGTTTATAAGACTCTTACCCAACACCTTACATACGAAAACATGCAGACCTGCCTCATTACCCTTTGTTTTCATATTTAGTGCTTGCCTCAAGTATGAATTGGACATCCTATAAGCATAATTTTCCACTTTTAATCGTACTATCTCTCTTTCCATTTTCTCTACATTGTTTTCAAGTTTCACCAGTAAAATATATTTTTTAATCCAGTCACTTACACTATCTTTTACTTTTACAACGGCAATCTCAATGGGAAAAGTAGCAAAGATCACAGCATCTTCTATATAACCAGAAGCATTTGTATATCTTTTTACCCCCCATAGGCATACAACGATAAATATAATGATAATTAAATTTCTAAGCCAACGCAATTTCCCTTAACAAATCCATATTCTCTGAAACTTTGCCAGCTCCTCTAACCACCGCTTCCAATGGATCTTCTCCTATAACAACAGGCAACAATGTTTCTTGCTGAAACAACTTATCTATGCCTTTAAGGAGAGCGCCTCCACCTACTATTACAATACCTCTATCTACAATATCGGATGCCAGCTCGGGAGGTGTCCTTTCCAGAACATCTTTTACAGCAGATACAATTTCCATAAGGCACTCATGGATTGCTTCTCTTAATTCGGCAACAGTTATCTTCACAGAGGTTGGAATACCGGAAACAAGATTTATTCCTTTTACTTCAATTTCCTCATCATCCATGTCTGTGGGATATGCCGAACCCCATTTTATTTTTACCTGTTCAGCGGTACTTTCACCTATAAAAACATTATATTTCCTTTTAATATAATTCACAATCGCCATATCCATCTTAACTCCACCTGACCTCAGGGATTGACTGCATACAATGCCACCCAGTGAAATCACAGCCACTTCTGTTGTTCCACCACCTATATCTACAATCATATTGCCCACTGCTTCCTGCACGGGAAGACCCACACCAATAGCGGCGGCCATAGGTTCTTCTATTAGATAAACTTCTCTTGCTCCCGCACTCGTTGCAGAATCTCTTACCGCTCTTTCTTCTACCTGAGTAATGCCATGAGGAACAGCAATGACTATTCGTGACTTTAGAAGAAAACCCTTGTTCTTTGCTTTCTTTATAAAATAACGAAGCATCTTCTCTGTAATTTCAAAATCTGCAATTACACCATTCTTCATTGGTTTTACAGCTTCTATCGCAGATGGTGTCCTGCCTACCATCCTTTTGGCTTCCTTTCCCACTGCCAAAACCTTTTTTCCTCCCTTACCGTCATTTTTCACGGCGACGACGGATGGTTCATTGACAACAATTCCTCTATCCTTTACATAAACCAATGTGTTTGCTGTTCCTAAATCTACAGCAATGTCAGTAGAAAACCTCATAATTCTACACTCCTTTCTATACTTGCATTTACAGGGTTACCTTTAATAACCCTCTGAATAGAAATTACATCTTTCAATTTTCTTAAGCTTCCTATAAGTTTTTCCAGTTCGCTTTTACTGTTTATATCCAGAACAAAGGAGATTACAGTCTTTGTTTCACCATCCACATTTTTCATATGGACGTCTCTTATGTTCACTCCATATGAAGAAATCATGTCTGTTACCTGCGACAGTATGCCTACCCTGTTTACCACCAACATACTGATTCTCACGGGGTAAACCTGTTTTTCTTCAGGTACCCATTCCACCTCTACCAATCTGTCATTATCATAACCCAATTTTCTTATATTATAACAATCTATTCGGTGCACGGTTATTCCCCTTCCTCTGGTGATAAACCCTATAATTTCATCACCGGGAAGAGGACTACAGCATTTAGCAATCCCTATCATCACTTCATCTACACCTTTAACCCTTATACCACAATTTTTCTTTTCTTTGACCGCTATCTTTTCTCTTTTTTTCGGAAGAGGAATAAACTTGTCTACCACTGTAAGGGGATTCAACTTACCAAAGCCTATTTTTGCAAACAATTCATATGGCTTTTTGCAATTAAAATAAGCACATATTGTTTCCAAGTCCTTGGCATGGAGAAAATTTTGTATAGAACTGCCGCTTTCCCTTAATTTTTGGGAAAGGACACCTCTACCTATTTCTATCGCTTCTTCTTTTTCTTCTTTCCTTATCCATTGTCTTATGTGAGTCTTTGCTTTAGAAGTCTGCACATAAGAAAGCCAATCTCTACTGGGATGCTTATGTGGAGATGTCATCACCTCCACAATGTCACCACTCTTAATTTTATATTTTAAAGGCACTATCTTTCCATTTACCTTTGCTCCTATACACCTGTTGCCTATCTCTGTATGTACACTGTAGGCGAAATCTATTGGCGTGGCACCCTCCGGGAGCACTTTTAAATCTCCTTTTGGAGTAAATGCATAAACTTCATTTTCAAATAAATCTATTTTTAAATTATCCAAGAAATCGCGAGGAGTTTTTAGATCCTTTTGCAGTTCAAAAATATATCTCAACCAGACAAAAGCTTTATCTCCCTCACTAAACTTTCCTCCTTCTTTGTATCTCCAGTGGGCAGCTATGCCTTCTTCAGCCACTTTATCCATTTCATGTGTTCTTATTTGAATCTCTATCACCCGGTTTAAGGGACCAAACACAGTTGTATGTAAAGATTGATAGAAATTAGGCTTGGGCAAAGCGATATAATCCTTAAAATGTCCGGGAATGGGTTTATAAAATTTATGTATAGCACCTAACGCTGAATAACAGTCATTTTCCGTTTGCGTGATGATCCTGATTGCCATCAGATCATATATGTCTTCAAAATTCAACTGCTTTCGTATCATCTTGTTATAAATACTGTATATATTTTTTGCTCTACCCTTTACCTTACAATCTATTCCAGTTCTGGATAGTTTTTCTTTTATTTCCTCCTCTGCATATCTTACATATTTTACTCTTTCGTCTTTTGTCTCTTTAAGTTTACATACAATATCTTTATAACCCTTGGGATCTTTATACTGTAGGCTCAAGTCTTCCAGCTCTGATTTCACCCACTCTATACCTAAACGATGAGCAATGGGTGCGTATATCTCCAGTGTCTCCTTAGATATTCTGTTTCTCTTTGCCTCTGGCAGATATGATAATGTTCTCATGTTATGCAGGCGATCGGCAAGCTTTATTAAAATAACCCTTATATCCTTAGCCATAGCAACGACCATCTTGCGGAAGTTCTTCGCTTGCCTCTCCTCATTGCTTTTATAGGAAAGTTTTCCAATCTTCGTTATACCATTAACCAGAAAGGCAATCTCTTTCCCAAATCTCTTTTCCACATCAGAAATGGTAGCGGATGTATCCTCTACAACATCATGAAGAAGAGCAGCGGCAATTGTTGCTTTATCTAAGTGCATTTGGGAGGTAATTCTTGCCACTTCTATCGGGTGAAGAATATAATCTTCTCCCGATTCTCTTAGCTGTCCTTGATGCAATTCTCTTGCCCAGTTGAATGCATCGTCTAAAAGTTTTCCTGCTTCAGTGTCATGCTTTGTTACAGTTTCTCTTAATTCACTATATAGTCTGATTGCATCTTTATTCTCTGCATTTAACATCCCACAGACCTTCAGCACACTCTTTCAGGGCAATGATAGAGTTTTTATGTTCACCGCTGCTAATCAGAGGTCTATCCCCTCGTGCAAGACATCTTTCCCTTAACGAAGCAACTCTCACCAGCAGATATCTACTCTTTATATGTTTCAGGGCCTGACAGGTAATTTCTTCAATTTTCTCAGCCATTTTCCACCTCCTTTTTTAATTGTGTTATTAATTTATTTACCTTTTCTCGTAAATCAACAGCACAAACACTTACCTTTTGCTTTTCCGTGTTCACAATACATTTAAAATCATTGATTGCCTGCTCTATAGAATCATTAATTATAAAATAATCAAAAAAAAATAACTCCTTTAACTCATTTATGGCATTTTTCAGTCGTAATATCTTATCTTCTTTATATGCTTTGTTTAATCGTTTCACCCACTCTTTAAAGGATGGAGGAAGAAGAAAGATTGAAACTGCATGAGGAAACTCCTTTTTGATACTTCTTGCACCTTGCACATCTATGGAGAGCACTGCATCATATCCATCCTTTAAAACTTCTTGAAGTGCCTTTTTGCTTGTTCCGTACAGGTTTCCATGAACTTCTGCCCATTCTACAAACATCTTTTTTTCTACTTCTTTTTGAAATTCTTCTGGTGAGACAAAATAATAATCTATACCTTCTCTCTCTTCTTCTCTCTTTTTCCTTGTAGTATGAGTAACTACCCTCTTCACCGTTTTTATTTTTTCTTCTATTGCCTTACACAATGTAGTTTTTCCTACACCTGTGGGAGCAGAGATGATAAAGATCAATCCTTCGCGCATATTTTTTCCAATCTTTCTCTGATGGTATCTACAGTAATGGCGGAAAGAATAACATGACCTGAATCCATAATAATTACAGAACGTGTTTTTCTCCCCTGTGTAACATCGATGAGCATGCCCTTGTTTCTTGATTCTTCTTTCATTCGCCTTATTGGTACAGAATTGGGGCTAATGATAGCAATAATCCGCTCTGTAAAAACTATATTCCCAAAACCTACACTTATCACCATATCCACATACCTAAATGTATTTCACACAGTTATTCTAATCTAAAACGCCTGCCCAGATACAGTTCTTGCACCTCTTGGTCATCTGCCAGCTCATGGGCGGTTCCTTCTCGAATTACACTCCCATCATAAAGTATATATGACATATCGGTGATGTCCAGTGTCTCCCTTACATTATGGTCTGTAATCACAACTCCGATATTCTTTTCCTTTAGCTTCAGAATCATTCCTCTCAGTTCCTCTATCACGATGGGGTCTATACCTGTAAACGGCTCATCCAGGAGAATGATCTTGGGATTTAAGGCTAAGGCTCTGGCTACTTCCACCCTTCTCCTTTCCCCTCCCGAGACAACATATGCTTTACTTTTTCTGATGTGTTTAATTCTGAATTCTTCTAAGAGTTTTTCCAAAATATCATTTCTCACCTTTCTATCTTTGTATATAAGTTCTAATACTGCATAAATATTCTCTTCTACTGTAAGGCCACGAAAAACAGAACTCTCTTGTGGCAAATAGACGATGCCCAGATGTGCTCTTTCATACACAGGAAGATAGGTAATATCTTTTCCATCAAATATTATCTTTCCCTCATCAGGAGGGATCAGCCCGGCAACCATATAAAAAGTGGTTGTTTTGCCTGCTCCATTTGGTCCTAAAAGCCCTACTATCTCACCCCTCTTTATCTTCAAGTTCACCCCTTTAACAACAGTTCTGAAACCGTATCTCTTTGTTAAATTTTTCACTTTGAGCACGGATTAACAATACATCAACACCCTTTATTTTTCAATAAAAATTCAGCTTGCTATAAGTACAAATTTGCATTAAATTTGAATTAATAAGGGGTAAAGGAGGAATAATATGGAAGGAAAAGAGATTAAAGCGGTAGAATTATGGAGACAGCTGGCCACAATGTTGAGTGAAATGAGTAGAGGAAACTATGAAAAGGCGATAAATGATGGGAAAAAATTGATGGAGCTTTCCTTAGATTCGCCTGCTTTTAAATTGGGGAAGGCTGAGACACTACGCTGTATAGGAAGGGCATACTTTATGTTAGATAAATGTGATGAAGCCATTGACTATCTAACCAGAGCATTGGAAATAGCCGAGGCAGCAAACTTAGAAGAAGAAGCAGTGCATATCTTTATTATGCTGGGGAATGTTTATGCTAAGAAAGGAAACGATGACAGAGCACTGGACTATTTTGACAAATCGGTGAAACTGGCAAAAAAAATAGAAGACAATGAAATGGAAGCGATTGCTTTAAACAATATTGCTAATATTTATTGTCGCAGAAATGAATGCAAAAGAGCACTGGATTACTCCAAGGATGCACTGTCTCTATTTTTAAAGAGTAGAACATCCAGCCCTATGGATAAGGCAGAAGCCTATTTTACCAATGCTCTTATCTTAGAGAAGCTGGGAAACATGAATCCTGCAATTAGCAGTTGTAGGTTATCGTTTGAACTATACAAAGAAGCTGGAAACGAAGAAAAAGCCATTGAGGTCTTGATAAAATTAGGAGATATGTATTATTCATTGGGTGATAATAAAAACGCAATGGAATGCTGGGAACAGAGTGCGGATATGTGCGAGAGGAGTGGATTGATAAAGGAGGCAGTAGATATTTTAGGCAAAATACACGAGAGAAAAAAGAGAGTTTTTTATAGTGTATAATTTGCCGCTTTTTGTATTTTTCCTGTTATTTGTTCTCGCTGTTTAGGAAAATTAATCATTATTTACAAATAATAAGTC
>JAGGSF010000120.1 GCA_021159235.1 Deltaproteobacteria bacterium
ATTCGTATAATGTTAGGAAAAGGGAACAACATGGATAAATTAACAAAAAATGTTGAAGATTATCTGGAAGCAATTTTGCTTATAAGCAAGGAAAAGAAGGCGGTCAGGATAAAGGATATATCGCATCGCCTGCAGGTGAAAATGCCTTCTGCTGTGGCTATGATGAAGTCCTTAAGTGAAAGAGATCTTGTTAAACATGAACATTACGGGTATATAGAACTTACCCCCAAAGGATTGCGTAAAGCTGAGGATGTTTATAAAAGACATAGAGCATTGTTTAAGTTTCTTCACGATTTTTTAGGTGTAGAAGAGAAAAAAGCCGCAGAAGATGCATGTGGTATGGAACACTATATTTCCAAGGAGAGTTTAAATCGTCTGTTGAAATTTATAGAATTTGTAGAAACCTGTCCTTCCGGTGAACCTTTATGGTTTTCCTCCTTTCATTATTTTATGGAAAAGGGAGTGCGTCCTGAAAGGTGTATAAAAGAAGAAGAAGATATTGCCCTAAGTGAATTAAAAGTGGGCCAGAAGGCTGAAATTACAAGGATGATAGGAGATTCAAACTTAAAACGAAAAATGTTGGAGATGGACGTTGTGCCGGGTACAACAGTGGAACTGGAAGGAATTACACCCGAGTCTGTTGATATTGTAGCTGGCAACCGGCATCTTGTCCTGAGCAGTAATGAAGCAAAATCCATCTTTGTGAAAATAATATAATCTACGCACTCTGCAGGCTTCTACCCCACTTAACAAGTGCATTACGAAAGGCACTTATACTGGATGTGCGTAAAAAATAAACAGGCTTACCAGATCTCTTACATGCATTTTTGACCATACTACATGCATAGTGACTGTTTATGTTTAAAGGGCAGAATATTGCATCCGCTGTATTTATCACTCTTTCCACAGCCTCTTTACCCTGCGCACTTTTTCCACGATGATGATGAAATACACCGCCCCAATTTTCCACACATCTCCTGTAGTATCGCACCATTGAATCTACACCACCAATGTAAGCTATCCTTTTACCTTTTAAAAATTCCTTTCCCATTGCCGCCTCCTGTAGTTTTATTACCCTAAAAAAGTTAGGACAAACTAATACTATAATATTATTTCTGCTCTGTCAAGTAAGTTTTGTAAGATAAAAATAGGGATTACCTATTAAACAAAGTAAAAAATAGAATTAAAGATTGAGAATTATAGCCTATCTTCTATTGCGGTGTTACCACTTCCAGCCTTTGTCAAGCAGTTCCTTTAAAATAGGAAACATCTTCCAGTAGTGAGCCCTGAATTCTCCTGCCACTTCTCCCTTCTTTACTGGGATAGGCTCAAAGCAATCATAACTTGTCAGCTCACTTCTTACATTTGCTTCTTCACTTTCCGGGACAGCGTAGGCATGGACTTCCAATATACACTCACCTTCCATAGCTGTAGCAGCCGCATTGTAAAAGTCCACCAGCTTTTTAACCATCTTATACCTCCAATAAATATTTCAATCTGCTTATCATTCTTTCCTTATGTGTCGCTGGCCAGTATATTTTATCACAAAGTGGACAAATAGAAAAGGATGATACCGTCATATATACATAGGAAGGAACTCTATTTTTTACCTTCTCCTTGCAAACAGGTAAAAGTGGTGAGTTGCATATAAGGCAACGAGAGAAAAGATTTTCTCTTCTTATTTCCAGATGCAGTTTTTTTATCGCCTCTTTCAACTGTTCTTTAAGAAAAAAGCTGTTGATAAGTATTACTTTTCCTCTTAATACTTTCCTTACTGCCAGTCTTCTATCTGCAGTAAGCAATATTCTTCCTGTTTTTTCTACCTTTTCTATCAATTTTTTGTCCTCTACTTCTTTCTCATATAAGGTGTCAAATCCCAGTATTCGCAGCCATTTGGCCAACTTTCCCAGCATGGCGTCACATATCAGGCGTTCCATTTTTCAGTTCAACTGCGGCATGAAGTGCCAATTTATAACCCAGTTTGCCCATTCCACAGATTATTCCCTGAGCAATATCGGATAGAAATGAAACCTGTCTAAATGGCTCTCTTTTGAATACATTGGACATGTGCACCTCTATGACGGGTATTTGAACGGACAAAACAGCATCTCTTATAGCAATACTGGTATGGGTATAAGCGCCGGCATTTATGATAAGAAAATCTACATTCTCCTCCGGTGCCCTTTGTATGCGTTCTACAATTTCTCCTTCATGGTTGGATTGGAAGAATAATACCTCTACATTCAATCTATGTGCTTCTTTACATAATTCTTCTTCTATTTCTTTCCAGGAAAAACTGCCATAGGTATCCCTTTCTCTTTTTCCCAGCATATTCAAATTGGGCCCGTTGATAAATAATACCTTCATCATGCAGCAAATATCATCCTCTTTCCTCCCATCAGATGGAGGTGAAGATGATAAACCTCCTGTCCAGCATCCGGTCCATTGTTTATGACCAATCTATAACCACTCTTATCTATATCCAGATCCTTGGCAATCCTGTTGGCAACAACTACCATATCACCAATAACATTTTTATTCTCACCATCTATATCAGCTACCTTTTCTATATGCTTCTTGGGAACAATGAGGATATGAACAGGTGCTTTGGGTCTAATGTCCTTAAAAGCAAAATAGTTTTCATCTTCATATACCTTATCGCAGGGTAATTTTCCTTTGATAATATCACAAAATATACACATGATATCCTCCTTATCTAAATATGATCTCTTCCCGCTTTGGACCGGTAGAAATCATCGATATCCTTACACCGAGTCTTTCTTCTATCTCTTCAATGTATCTTTTAGCAGCAGAGGGAAGATCTTCGTATTTTGTTATACCTCTTGTCTTATCCCAGCCAGGCAATGTTTTATATATCGGTTTGTATTCATCATACATCTCCGTATTTGCAGGAATTTCAGTGATAATTTCTCCCTTGTATTCGTACCCAATACACACCTTAAGCTGAGGTAAACCATCCAGAACATCCAACTTTGTTAATGCAATTTCATCTACACCGTTTATCAGGCATGCATATTTTGCTATTACCAGATCCAGATTTCCGCAGCGGCGTGCCCTGCCTGTGGTGGAACCAAACTCCTTACCATTTTCCCTTAGAATATTTCCTTCTTCTCCCGCAAGTTCGGTGGGGAATGGACCATTCCCCACCCGGGTGGTATAGGCTTTCATAACTCCCACAACCCTGTGTAGAGTCTTGTGTGGAAGACCGGAACCGATGAATGCTCCTCCCACTGTGGGGTGAGAAGAGGTAGTATAAGGATATGTGCCGAAATCTACATCCAGCATTGTCCCCTGCGCACCTTCAAATAAAATGTTCAACCCCTGTTGATAATAAAAGTTCATAAGATAAGTGGTATTATGAATATAGGGAGCTATTTTGAGTGCATAACTTCTATAGGAATCAAACATATCCTCAACATCTATAGGCGGCAATCCGTAGGTTTTGTAAATCCTGTTTACCCCCTTTACATTATCCTCTATCTTTTCTCGCAGTCTATTTTCATCTTTAAAATAAGCAGCTCTTATTCCTATTCTTGCATATTTATCCACATAACAGGGACCAATACCTCTACCTGTTGTCCCTATTTTTCTATTTCCCAGAAGATTTTCCCTTCCTTTATCCATACTTTTATGATAGGGCATAACGATATGTGTCCTATCGCTGATAAAAAACCTTTTTTTAAACTCAATCCCCATTTCTCTTAGTGTATCCATCTCCTGCAGAAGAATTTCGGGATCAACAACCATCCCGTTTCCTATTATGCATATTTTATCCGGATAGAGTATCCCTGAAGGTATGTGATGAAAGATAAATTTGCCCTTATCTGTTATTACGGTATGCCCGGCATTGGCTCCCCCTTGATATCTTATGATAATATCGAAGGATGGAGCAAGTGCATCAACTATCTTACCCTTCCCTTCATCGCCCCATTGCATTCCTATTATCAGTGTATTCACTCAACCACCTCTCAAAGCCTATCTGAATGAAAGATCCTCTATTTATATCATATATTTCCATATCCCTTTCTACAATCAAACACCACCTGCATCCCATTTTTCTTGCATAAGCAAGAGAATCTGACACACTTTTCATCCCACTTATACATGGAATGCCTCTTTCCCGCAGCATCTCACAAATCCTTCTTCCCTGTTTTCTATCTCCTGCAACAAGCACTGTTTCTTTATCCATTTTGTGAACATTCAGCAGTTGAACCACTCTGTCCAAATTTAATGTAAATCCTGTAGCAGGAATATATTCCCCAAAAGACTCTGTTATTTTACCATATCTCCCCCCGATACATAAAGGCTGTCCTGCATTTTTTGTATATACTTCAAAGGCAATTCCTCTATGATAGTTTGTATCTTCGCAATAGAGCAGGTCCAAAAATACATTCATAGAAGCATCCAATTGGGTAATATTCAGAAGTTCCACCAATCTATCTATCTCCCTTTTCAATTCCCCCTTTACATCTATCTCTTTGATCTGATCTTTTTCAGTTACAGAAGAAAGGATATCTATCAAATCTGCAGTTTCCATCTTATTCTCTTTCATCACAGATTTGGCTAAGGGCAAATTCTTCCTGGAAAAAGCAGAAATAAGCTTCCTCTTTAACTCTTCGTCTTCCGTTTCAATCAGTATGTTTACAATTTCTGTGTTCCCCAATCTCAAGACCGGATTGCTTATTCCTATCTTCTTAAATACCTTCGAAACAATCTCAATTATTTCCGCATCACCTTCCAACCCTTTTAACCCAAGGAGTTCTGCTCCCACCTGACGGAATTCCCTCATCAACCCTGCCTGGGGAGGCATATCTCTATAAACATCCTCCGCATAGGAAAATCTTAAGGGTAACGCCTTTTCTCTCTTGTTCAGCACCATCTGCAAGATCTGGAGTGAAACATCTGGTCTTAATACCAGCGTTTCTCCTGTATTTCTGTCTGTCAACTTAAACAGTATACCCTTGAACGGTTCAAACAACTCACTTCTCATATTTGCTTCATACATAAAAACGGGTGTAGAAATCTCCTGGTACCCGTAAAGAGAAAGAAACTCTATCGTTTCCTGTTCTATTTTCCTGCTCACAGCAGGTAATGGAGGAAATAATTCCCTTACACCAGAGGGAATGCTATAAAAGGGATTATCCATCGGAAAATATCTCCAGAAGCCTCTGTGTTCCCTGGCCCAAGGAAAAGTGATATCCCGATTTCTTCAGTGCTATCTCTAATGCACCAATAGCCATTATGATATCTGGTTTGTCTACATACCCCATATGACTGATACGAAATATCTTCCCCTTTAAATCGCCCTGACCGTTGGATATTTGAACTCCACACTCATCTTTCATTATTTTCACGATATTTGAGCTGTTAATGTTTTCAGGAGAGATGACGGCGGTTAGAGAATCGGCTGGCCTCTTAGACAACAGCTTTAAGCCCATTGCCTTTACAGACTCTCTTACGGCATGAGCTAAAAGACCATGTCTTCTTATGGTATTCCTCAGTCCTTCTTCATACAGAATATATTCCAGTGACCTTTTCAAGCCCAGAAAGAGTGTTATAGCCGGTGTAAACAATGTATCCTTCTTGCTCAGTTCACCTTCGATATCAAAATAGTAATGTGGAAGTTTTGATCTTTTCATAAAATCTCTTGCCTTGTTGCTTACACTGATAAAAGAAAGCCCCGGGGGAAGCATGAGTGCCTTCTGTGAACCGGAGATAAGCACATCTATGCCCCATTCATCCGGTTTCACATCCATGACACCCACCGCTGTTATTCCATCTACCACATATAGAATGTCTGAATAATCTTCCTTTAACATTATTCCTATTTCATCTACAGGATGGAAGGTGCCGGTAGATGTTTCTGAAGCCTGGATATATACGCCTTTGATATTCTTTTCACTATCTATTATTCTTTTTATATCCTCTGGTCTTGCATAATCTCCATATTCTACCTTTAAGGGTATATTTTTTATTCCAAATGATTTAGCGATCTTACCCCACCTTTCACCAAACTTTCCTCCTTCCACGGTAACAATTTTATCCCCTGCACACATCGTATTGGAAATGGAGGCTTCCATTGCCCCTGTGCCAGAAGAGGTAAATATTGCCACCTCGTTTTTCGTTTGAAAGTATTCTTTGAGCATTTTTCTGCAGGAATAGATTACATCTCTAAACTCATCCGTTCTGTGATGAATCAGGCTCTGCATAGAGGTATTTACAAATGAAGGAATAGGGGTAGGTCCTGGTGTCATAATGTATCTCTTAATTACCATTTTATATCCTTTATATCTCCCAATACCGTGAGGTGCATCTTATCCATATCTATCCCATCTATGATCTCCACAATATCATCCATCCTTACCTTCTCTATCCTTTCTATCTCCTCTTCTGGTTCTATGTACCTTCCAAAATATATCATATCTGTTCCTGCCTTTAACATTAGATTTTTCGTATCTTCCAAGCCCAATATCATCTTTCCTTTTGAACATACCTTTGCTTTATGCAACTCTTCTGAAAATATGTAATCTTTTTTTATTTTTTCTATTTCTCTCTTTATCTCATCTAACAGGGTCTGCGTATTTTCCTTTGACGTGGCTGCAAATATATAGTTAAACCCTGCCTTTTTAAAAAAGTTTGCCGACGAACCTATAGAGTAAGCAAGCCCCTTTTCTTCTCTAATATGCTGAAACAGGTGAGAACTCATACTTCCACCAAGTATATTATTGAACAGCAAAACAGCATATTTTCTTTTATCACATACCGGGCATGTAGACCAGCCCAATATGATATTGCTCTGTTCCAATTTTCTTTCTATAACGTCCTTTCCGGAGATAAATGCAGCCTGGTAGTCTCCAGTGTTTACACTTTCATCAGGCTTATATAGCCATTCGCCTTCCAACGCAGAGAGTGGTACATCTTTGCGCTTTCCACCCATTGTAACTATAATATTCTCTTTTTTATAATATTTTCGCATAAATCTCATTAAGTCTTCTCTGGTGTAGCTCTGTATTTTTTCTTTTGTTCCTAAGATAGAGTGACCAAAAGAAGAAGCTCTATATGCATTTTTCATAAATACATCAAATACATAATCATCCGGCCTATCCTCTGTCATATTTATCTCTTCTAAGATAACCCTTCTTTCCCGCTCCAATTCGTTTTCATCTATTACAGATTGAGTAACTATATCTGTTAATATGTCCCAGGCCTTTAGAAAGTATTTTTCCCATATCTTCACATAAAAACATGTAAATTCACGGGAGGTAAAGGCATTGATCACACCACCCAGTGTATCCATCTGTTCCGCTATTTGACGGTAGGTCCTTTTCTTTGTCCCTTTGAACAACATGTGCTCAATAAAGTGAGACAATCCTTGTTCTTCTCTTTTTTCTAAAGCAGACCCTACTTTAACCCAGATACCGATGCAAACACTGTCTGTATCCTTTTCTATTTTTCTTATAGGGATGCCATTTCTCATCTTTAAAGAAGAGCCTTCCTGGAAAAAGAAACTCTGCCGTACTCATCTACGGACAATACTTTTACCTTCACCTTATCTCCCACCTTTACTACATCAGATACCTTGTTTACATGCTTTTTATCCAGCTGGGAAATATGAATCAGTCCCTCTATACTTGGTGATATTTTAACAAATGCTCCATAATCCTCTATTCTGCTTACTATACCCTCGTATATTTCACCTTCCTCAACCTTTCGAGCTAAGTCCTTTATTATTTTTGTAGCTTCCATCAGGCCATCTGTCTTCTCACAAAATATTGTTACCTCTCCATCCTGAGTAATGTTGATTTTAGCACCTGTCTGTTCTATTATCTTTTTGATCATTCTTCCGCCAGGTCCGATAACATCCTTGATTCTGTCAGGAGAGATATTGATGACTTTTACTTTGGGAGCGTAAGGAGAAAGAGCTTTTCGCGTTTCAGGGAGAGCAACGAGCATCTTCTCCAGTACCTTTGCTCTTGCCTCTTTTGCCTTCTCTAAGGCTTCCATAAGGATCTTTCTGTCCACTCCCTTTATCTTTATATCCATTTGCAAGGCGGTGATCCCATCTTTTGTTCCTGCAACCTTAAAGTCCATATCTCCATAGTGATCTTCCGCACCTGATATATCTGTCAATATACAGCTTTTTTCTCCTTCTTTCACCAATCCCATTGCTATACCAGCAACAGGTTTGGAAATAGGAACACCTGCATCCATTAAAGCCAGTGTTGCCCCGCATACGGTGGCCATCGATGAAGAACCATTGGATTCCAGAATGTCAGAAACAACACGCACTACATAGGGAAACACACTCTCTTCAGGTATGACAGCTTCAATCGCTCTATGAGCTAACGCACCATGTCCGATCTCTCTTCTTCCCGGGGAGCCAAGTCTTCCAGTTTCTCCTACGCAAAACGGAGGAAAATTGTAATGCAACATAAACCTTTCATACTCTAAGCCTGATAATGTATCCAATATCTGGCTTTCCTCGTGCGCTCCCAACGTTGCAGTAACCAATGCCTGTGTTTCCCCCCTGGTAAACAGGCAGGAACCATGAGCTCGGGGAAGCACCCCTACCTCACAGGTAATTGGTCTTATATCATCCGGTCTTCTGCCATCTACCCTAACACCGTTTTCTAAGATTTGCTTCCGTACAATTTCCCTTACCGCATCCTCAAAGGTAGTCTTTATCAAAACATGTTCATACACCTCTCCCAATTCTTTCATTACCTCCTTTTGCACCTCATGCAATGCTTCTCTTCTTTCTCTCTTTGCCCTTATGTTGAGTGCAGCAACAATCTTTTCCCTGTAATGTGCTATCTCTTCCTTTAACTCTTCACTTGCTTGCACCGGGACATATATCCTCTTTTCTTTCCCTGCTTTACTCATCAGTTCCTTCTGCACCTCTACGATTTCATTTATCCATTTCTGCCCGAAGAATATACTGTTTACTATCTGTTCTTCAGAAGCCTCATCAGCACCGGCTTCAATCATTGCCACTGCATTTTCACCACCTGCAACAATAATATTTAATCTACTTCCCTTAAGTTCTGTTGTTGTAGGCAGAATGATGAATTTGTTTCCTTTTAAGCCTACTCTAACTCCTGCAATAGGACCTGCAAAGGGGATATCAGATATGGATAAAGCACAGGAAGCAGCACAAATGCCTAAAACACCAGGATCATTCTCTCCATCTGCAGAGACAACAGTGACAATAACCTGCGTATCCTGTTTATAATCCTTGGGGAAAAACGGCCTTAGAGCTCTATCAATAAGACGTGAATTAAGCGTATCTGTATCGGAGGGTTTTCCTTCTCTCTTTAAGAATCCCCCTGGAATTCTTCCCGCCGCATAGAATTTTTCTACATAGTTTACTGTAAGCGGCATGAAGTCCACATCTAATGGTTCTTCCTTAGATGAAACTGCAGTAGCAAGAACAACTGTTTCACCCATTGTAGCCTTAACTGCCCCATCTGCCTGCTTTGCCCACCATCCTGTTTCAAAAGTGATTCTCTTTCCCTCTATCTCCCTCTCTATCTTTATAGGTTGCATTTTATCCCCTTATGTGAAGACGAGAGATAATATCCTTATACTTTTGAAAATTGTTTCTTTTGAGGTAGTTAAGAAATTTTCTTCTTCTGCCGATGAGTTTTAATAATCCTCTGCGAGAATGAAAATCCTTTTTGTGTACCTTAAAATGTTCGGTAAGATACCTTATTCTCTCTGTAAGAAGAGCAATCTGTACCTCTATAGAACCTGTGTCTCTCTCATTCGCTCCAAATTCTTTGATTAACTCTTGTTTCCTTTCCTTTGTCAACATTTATCCACCTCTACTGTTTAAGTATGCCATCAAAATAAGTATAATACAGAAACTGCCACACTTTGTAAAGTGCGATTACTATTTTTGCATGGCTACCACTTCAAACAACTTATTGACAAATCTTATAAAACAGGTAATCTTAGAATGTGTGGGATATATTGAAGGATGCATTTACAGACACCGCATATAGTTTTATAACCATCGTTTTAATTGTTATTCTCATAGCAATATTTGTTTCGTGGCTCTTGATACCTTTCATCTTATGGAACATAAAGAGAGAATTGAAAAACATTAAAAACGCATTGGAGAAAAAAACGAAAGAAAAAGACAATTAGATTTCCACCTTCACCGTATCCCAGTTTTTACATTGTGGACAGCGCCAGAAACAGGAAGAAGAAATAAAACCACACCGAGTACAGACATACTTTACTCCTCTGTCACTCACATAATCTAAACTCTCCCTCATTATCTGGATACTCCCATCACCCTTTCCCAATAAGGAAAGCGCATTCAACAGTCTCCGGGCAATATTTATTCCCTTAAACCCCCTTTTAAAAAATAAAAAGCGGTATAAACTTAAAGCCTTTAAAGGCTCAGCGATTCTCTCATAGGAACGAGCGGCAAAATAGAGAGCATAAATGCTGGTTTTATTTTTAATAAGCATTTCCTTTATTGTCTCTTTTAATTTTCCCTTATCCTCTATGTTCTCTAAAATAAGATGGGAAAACGACGGTTTCTCTACAACCGCCTTTTTCCATATCTCGTAAGCTTTTCTCTGTTTACCCCCTGCCATGTATACCTTTCCCAACCACAGACAGGCATCCACACAGCTCCCATCACTATCAAAGGCTTTTTTAAGCTTCTCTTGAGCTTTATTCAGGTTGCCACCGGCAAACAACTCCTTCCCCCATTCCGTATAAAGGTGAGCAACCACATTACCCTCTAATCCAAATCTCCTTTGCCATCTGGCCAAACTTTCCCAATCTCTACTGTCCTCATAAACCTCTTCTAAAAGCTTGTGTACCTGTTTATCCAGTGGATTTAGTTCTAATGCCTTCTTGAAGGCTTCTTTTGCTCTACTGTATAATCCCGCTTTCTTATAATCCACCCCTATACTGGTAAAAATGTCCGCTTTTTTCTCACAACTTAAGTGAGGTCTACCCAAAAGACTCTTATGTACAATAAGCGCTCTATTGAATTCCCCTTTCTTCCTGAACAGATTACCAATACTCAAATACACATCTATCAAGTCCGGTTGATCCGTTGCTACCTTAACCAGTTCCTCTATGGCTTTATCCGTCTCATCATCAATTATATAACTTATTCCCCTTACATAACCCTCTATACTCTTTTCTCTTGCTTTCTCCTTTCGTCTCTTTAAAAATCTTACTCCATAACCACCAAGGAAGCCTGCTACAAAAGCAATAAAAATATCAAAAACAATCTTCTGACTTATAATTTCAGTCCACATTCGTTTCTTTTTGCTCACTCCTCTCTATTATTGGTAGGTTTCTTAGATATTCAACCTCTCTTTTCAGTTCTTCAGATTCTTTGTTCTTCTCCTTTAACGATCTCCTCAACTCCACTTCACTCAGGTATGAAAAAAGCCAGCCTATAAAAAGACCTATAAACAGGGTAATAAATACTACCAACCACAAAGGTAAAGGTGAGGATGAAACAGTAAAAAATCTTATCTCTACATTTTCATTGTTTTGTAAAACAAAAATGATGAAAAAAGCCACCACCACTATCAGGATAACAATCCTCAACGTTTTCATAATCTCCCCCTCAAAAAAACTTCTTCAACCGGCGATATACCTCATCGTTGGATTCTGCTATTACCTTCGTATCTGAAATAACAGGCATAAAATTGGTATCCGCAGACCAGCGAGGAACAACATGAATATGTATATGATCTTCTACTCCTGCTCCCGCAACCTTTCCTAAATTCATACCAATATTGTATCCGTCAGGATGCATTGATTTATCTATGGCAAAAACAGATTTCCCTAAAAATCCATACAATTCTTCCACCTCTTCTGAAGATAGAGAAGTAACATCCGCAGTATGACGGTTGGGAACCACCATTAAATGCCCCGGATTATAGGGATAAATATTAAGAATAACAAAACTGTATTTTCCTCTGGCGATAATATGATTTTTTTCATCATCATTCTCCCTTAACTTATTACACAAAAAACATCCCTTTTCATCTTTAACACTCAAAACATATTTAATTCTCCATGGCGCCCATAACCTATCCATCATATTCTCCTCTTATCTATCACCCTTTTTGCCTTTCCCTCACTACGCTTTACAGTGCCGGGCTCTACTAACCTCACTCCCACATTCACCTCCAAAGCAGTACGCAGTTCATCTTTAATTCGCTCCACCAAGAGTCTCTGTTTTCTCATCTCATCAAAAAACATCTCCTCCGTCATCTCCACCCAGACCTCCATCACATCCATCGCTCCTTCTCTATCCACTATAATCTGGTAATGAGGGGATACTCCTTCTATACTGCATAAAACCTCCTCCACCTGGGAAGGAAAGATATTCACTCCCCTAATGATCAGCATATCATCTGTTCTTCCCATGGGTTTATCCATCTTGACCATCGTTCGCCCGCAGGAACATTTCTCCCTATAAATCCTGGTTATATCGCCTGTTCTGTATCTTAAAACGGGTAATGCTTCTTTCGTCAATGTGGTCAGCACCAATTCTCCACATTCCCCTTCAGGCAGAGATTCTCCTGTCTTTGGATCTATTATTTCCGGTATAAAATGGTCTTCAAATATGTGCATACCATGCTGAGTGGAACACTCCCCCGCTACACCCGGTCCTATCACCTCACTCAGACCATAATTATCATACGCCCTTATGTTGAGTTCCTCCTCAATCCTCTTTCTCATATTTTCTGTCCATGGCTCTGCGCCAAACAACCCCGCCCGCAATCTTAGATCTTTTTCAGGATCAACCCCTTCTTCCTTCATCGCACCCGCAATGTGTAAAGCATAAGATGGTGTCCCTATGAGCACTGTTACACCAAAGTCTTTCATCAACCTCACCTGTTTCCTGGTATTGCCACTGGAGGCAGGAATCACCGTTACCCCCACCTTTTCCAAACCGTAATGCAAGCCAAATCCACCCGTAAACAAACCGTAACCAAAAGAAACCTGCGCTATATCTTCCGCTGTTACTCCACCTGCCACTATAAAGCGGGCAACCAAGTCCTCCCACACCTCTACATCTTTTTGTGTATAACCTACAACAATAGGCCTGCCTGTTGTTCCTGATGAAGAATGAATACGCACTACCTCTTTTAACGGCACTGCAAACAATCCAAATGGATAGTTTATTCTGAAATCATCCTTTGTAGTAAAGGGTATAAGTCTCAAATCATCTAATGTCTTTATACTTGATGGATGTATTCCTGTTTCATCAAATTTTTTCTTATAAAAAGGCACTCTTTTGTACACATAATCCACAATGTATTGTAATCTATCCAGCTGAAGCTTTTTTATCTCTTGTTCAGGCAATGTCTCATTACTGTCCCAGATCATCATATCCTCCAAAAATAATCTGAAGGAAGCAATTTCACACC
>JAGGSF010000085.1 GCA_021159235.1 Deltaproteobacteria bacterium
AAAAAGTTTAAGAAAAAATACAAGAAGGCATTGGAAGAAAAGGATAAAGAGTAATACTATTTTTTTAATTTTTCCCATATAAAGAGAAATGTGGCTATCGTAAATAAGATGAATCCTGTTATGATTATGTGCGAACCAGGATCGTAGCCAACGTCGAGGATGGTTTTATATTCGATGTTGGCCCCTTTAAAGGTTAAATCTCCTATATTTTCTTCTGCTTTTATCCAGCCCGATATATGTTCTCCCGTTTTTTCTATCAAATATAGATGAGCGATGTACTTATCTTTCATCCTTTCTATCCTGTCTATATACAGCATTAAGTTTCCTGTATTTATCAGTCTATTTAATGGGAATTTTATTTTTTTTCCACTTATTTCAAACACAGCGTAACTGAACCTTTTATCCACATCGTATGCCTCCTGATATATCCATAATCCCTTATATTTCAACGGATGATTTACCGACAATGAGAATCTTTTTCCATCAATTGTTCCTTCTGTAATGTAAGCCTTAGGCCTTCCTTTAGGATAAAACTCTATATAAAATCTATTACAGTGAATACTAAAGGGGAGATGTATAATCTTGCCATTGTATGAGGTAATGGTATTTGAACTGTCCCCTCTTCCCAAGACCATCGTGCCCCTGAATCCCAGAAAACCAGTAATGAAAGCCCCTATGATGATTACTATTATTGATATATGAGTCATATAATCCACTGTGTTTTTCATCCGTATCTCTTTCCATCTGGAAAGTGAGCAAAAGAGAATATTCAAAAAGAGCATTACAAGAAGAGCAATGAAAATGGGATGGTGATAGATGAATGAGAATTTTTCCCATGTTCCCAGAGCAGACAGGACAATTATAGGGGGAAGCAAAATGAAAAGGAGAGTGAAGGACTTGAAAATCTTTAAAAACCAATGCATCATTGAGATACCTTTTATCTCTATTGATTGAGAAAAAACTTAAATCTTGAAGCGTCATTTACACTGGGTATATTTTTTCTCATCTGTGTTATATTTTCCTTGTCTATTTCTGCCAGTATCACTCCTTCTTTATCATCCAGTAAAGACATTGTATTTCCCCATGGATCATAGATGACACTGTGCCCTGCCATATTCCACTTTCCCGTTTTTCCACAGGCGTTCACCCCCATTACATACATTTCATTCTCTATTGCTCTGGCCTTAGTCAATGAAAGCCAGTGGTCTAATCTCAAATCTGGCCATTCCGTGGGTATGATTCCCAGTTCTGCTCCATTTAACGCTGCTTTTCTCATAATCTCAGGAAACCTCACCTCATAGCATATAGCGGTAGCGATATTCCATCCCTTGAAGGGAAAGATGTTTTTCTGATTTTTATCCCCCCTTAAGAAGTGCTTATCTTCTTTCATCGGTTGAAACAAATACATTTTACTGTATTTACCAGTTATATTACCCTCTTCATCTATGAGGTATATCGTGTTGTACACTCCGTTTTTTTTCTCATCCCAGGTAAGAAAAGTGGATAAGAAACCCATACCAAATCTTTGACACCACCCTTTTACTAAATCTATGAAGTAGTTACTGTTTTTTGCATGGTAGTGTAGATTTCTGTAGTCAAAACCTGTATACCACAACTCCGGCAATACAACCAGATCCGCTTTCTCTGTTTCAGTTAGGATGCTTTCCACAGTTTTTATGTTTTTTTCCACATTACTTAGTGAAATGTTGAATTGAATACCGCAGATCTTTAACCTACTTGCAGATAACATAAGCTTTTCTCCCATTTTTTCTTCAGTATATACATCAATTCTTCACTGATAGGGTAGTTGTATTTTTCCATTATCTCTACATCCTTCTTCGCCTGTTTCAATACCATACTATCCCTTATCAGGTCTGCATGGACAAGATTGGGAATACCGTGTTGCCTTATTCCCAGTATATCACCCGCTCCCCTCAGGCGAAAGTCTATCTCCGCCAGTTTGAATCCGTCATCGATCGAGCACAGATAACCTATCCTTCTACGAGCCAGTGAGGATGCATTATCACCGAGGATGAAATAGCTGTAAGACTGGTATTTGCTTCTTCTTACTCTACCTCTCAATTGGTGAAGCTGTGCTAATCCAAACTTCTCTGCATTTTCTACAACCATGGTGGTTGCATTTTCCACATCTACGCCTACTTCAATCACCGTGGTGGAGATAAGCACATCAATCTCACCCTTTCTAAATAGTTCACCGACCTTCATCTTTTCATCACTGCTCATACCACCGTGGAGCAACCCCAATCTTATGTTCTCAAAGTACGTCTCCTTTAGTTTTTTGTACATCTCCTCTGCTGCATCCACGTCGGGAATATTTTCTGATTCACTGATCAAGGGGTAAACCACATAGGCCTGTTTGCCTTTCTTTACCTGTTTTAAGACAAATTCGTAAGCCTCTTTCCTCCGTTTTTTGGTCAGCATGAAACTTTTTACACCCTTTCTTCCCGGCGGAAGTTCATCTATGATAGAGATGTCCATATCCCCGTATAGAGCTAAGCACAGTGTTCTGGGAATAGGGGTGGCAGAGAGAATCAGGGTATGAGGAGAGGTTCCCTTCTTCATCAACCTGTTTCTCTGTTCAACACCAAATTTATGTTGCTCATCTATTATTGACAGAGCCATATTTTTGAAGTTTACCCCTTCTTGGAATAGAGCGTGGGTGCCGATGAGAATGTCTATTTTTCCCTGGGAAAGCAGAGATAGTATCTTTTCCTTCTTTTTCTTCGGTGTAGAGCCAACCAATATCTCACAACTTACATTACAGGAAGAAAAAAATGGCAAGAGTTTTTCATAATGTTGTATGGCAAGCACCTCTGTAGGCACCATAAAGGAGACCTGATAGCCTTCCTTTGCTACGCAGGCCGCGGCTATAGCCACTACAGCTGTTTTACCACTGCCTACATCCCCCTGCAAAAGTCTCATCATGGGATGATCTTTTTTTAGGTCAGAAACTATTTCTTTTAATGCTCTTTGCTGGGCATGGGTTAGTCTAAAGGGAAGTTTTGATTCTAATGTTTGCAACATTTTATCGTTGATATTTATTGTTGTTGTCTTTTTTTCTTTGTTCTCCTGTTTTATTTTCTGATAAGCTAAGTTTAACAAAAATAGTTCTTCATACCTCAGTCTTTTTTTGTAGATTTCGATCTGTGGTGGTTTTTCTGGTAGGTGGATGCTTTTCAGCATCTCACTCAAAAATGGGAATTTTCTCTTTTTTATAATAAAATATGGTAGATAATCAAAGAGTGGTGGGGCTTTAGAAAGGACATTTTCAATAATCCTGGATATTTTTTTTGATTCTAATCCTCCAATTGTTGGATATGTAATGTCTACTCTTTTTTTAAACTCTTTTGCTATTAGAGGATGATGCATTTCCCAGAATATGCCAAAGTGCGAAACTTTTCCCCAAACCACCACCTCATCCCCTGTCTTTATAGACTGCAGAATTTTTTTTAAAAAAGGTGTGATGTTAAACCATTTGCAGTATAGAAAACCAGTATCATCCTCTATCCTGAGAAAAAAATATGCTTTTCTGTCTTCTTTTGCTCCAACCTTACCTCTTACAGCATATGTTCCCTCATTCAATTGTCCTATGGGGGTGAGATGGGAATAAAAATCGTATTTAGCGGGGATAACATTTAAAATATCATAGATTGTTTCTATGTGGTTCTTACTCAATCTGTTCAGCGTGGTTTTCCCTATTCCTTTTATTTCAGTCAGAGGAGTAAATACCCATTTTACATAGTCTGAGGTATGTAAAATTTCTGTTTCTCTCTTCATCAAAGCAGATACATCTCTCCTTCTTGAGTATTTAAATATTGAGCCTTCTATATAGGGTAGCATATTGATATCGCTATATGGAGAACCCTGATTTTTACCGGCCAATTCCAATTTTTTCATTTATGGAATTTACTTTGATCCCCTTTCTATATAAGCATATGCATTGTGATTGTGTATGCTCTCAAAGCTCTCCACTTCTACACTGTACCAGAAGACCCTTTCATCCTTGTTCAGCAATTGGGCAGCATTTCTTGCAATATCTTCTACAAAATAGGCGTGGTCGTAAGCATATTCTGTAACAAATTTTTCATCTTCTCTCTTTAAAAGGGGATAAACAGGTGAACTGCCACTTTTTTCTCCTATTTCAATAAGTTCTTCTAACCACACCAATTTATTAAATCTTACCTTAATTGTCACTATGCTTCTCTGATTGTGCGCACCTCTTGAGCTAATCTCTTTAGAACAGGGACACACACTGGAAATAGGCACCTGGACAAAAACAGCTATATCATCTTTTCTTCCGCTGGATGCTTCTATGCCGCATTTGTAAGAAGCAAGGGATTTTTCTTTGGTAACTGGTGCTTCTCTTTCTAAAAAATACGGGAACCTTATTTCTATATGTGATTCTTCAGCGTTGAGTCTCTCTTTCATCTCGTGAAGGATGAATCTCACTTTTTTTATATCTATTGCATATCTATTTTCATTCAGAATTTCCATAAATCTGCTCATGTGTGTTCCCCTGAACTGGCTGGGAAGCAACACATACATATTGATGTCTGCTACAGTGGATTGAAATTTTCTCTTTCTATCCAATACCGTAATGGGATACCTTACACCCTTTATCCCCACTTTATCTATTTGTATGTTTCTCTTGTCCTCTCGAGATTGAACATCCGCAAGCATTGTTGTTAAAATATCATTTTTTGTAAAATAATCAATTCATTTTCTTTCCCGCAGTGTGGGCAATAGCTTTAAGCTCATTCATCAAATCGCAGAATTCTTCAATGGATAGCTGTTGTGCCGCATCAGATAAAGCTGTCTCCGGTTTATAGTGAACTTCAACAATGAGTCCATCCGCTCCTGCCGCTACAGCTGCTTTTGCTAATGCTGGCACATAGGCCTTTTTCCCCGCTGCGTGTGAAGGGTCTATGATTACTGGCAGATGTGTTTCTTTTTTAAGGACGGGTATTGCGCTGATGTCCAGTGTAAACCTGGTGGCAGTTTCAAAGGTTCTTATTCCTCTTTCACATAGAATTACCTCTGAGTTCCCACCGGCGAGAATGTATTCTGCACTCATGAGAAGTTCTGTAATTGTGCTTGCCATGCCCCGCTTGAGCAATACGGGTTTGTCTACCTGTCCCACAAGCTTCAAAAGCACAAAGTTTTGCATGTTTCTTGCTCCGATCTGCAAAACATCAGCATACTCTAAAACAGTGTCTAAGTCCTTCGGATTTAGTACCTCTGTTACTATGGGTAAACCCGTTTCTTCTTTTGCCATTTTCAACAATTCCAATCCTCTTTTGCCCAAGCCCTGAAACGAATAAGGTGAAGTGCGAGGTTTAAATGCACCTCCTCTTAAAAGTTTTCCTCCGCATTTCTTCACCCCTCTTGCCGTTTCTATTATTTGTTCTTCATTTTCCACTGCACAGGGACCGGCAATTACAGTAAAGCTTCCATCACCAAATTTCGCACCATCCACTTCTATCGTTGTGTTTTCTTTTCCTTCTTTACTCGTCAGTTTATACGGTTTTGATATGGGATGAACGGCTTCCACCCCTTTTTCCGAAGAAAATGCGGTCAATAGTTCATTCTTGGCGCGCGTTTCACCTATGATACCGATGATTACCTTTTCCTTGCCCACACTTACATGGGTTTTGAATCCCATCTGTTCTACTTTTTTTCTTATTCTGTCAACATCTTCTTGGGTTGAGTCTCTTTTCATTATTATGATCATTTGAAACCTCCATAAATAAAAAAAGCCGCCTGGTAGGCTTCTTTAGAGCCTACCAGGCGGCTAAAAAATGCCTACACAGGTAGACTCCCACCGCAAAAATAAAAGTAATACCAATTAACACAAGAAAACGGACAAACAACCTTCATTTTAATTCTCCGTATCCTGGCCCCATTGTTTACTGGGTAAACAATGGGGCCTCTGGCAGAAGGGTTTTTTTATTTCTTTAGAGTATTTGTATATGCATTTACATCTGCCAGATCTTTTTCCGTCAGCTTACCTTTTAACATTTTCATCTGTGCTTCCTTGTCTATCCACTCCTTTAACTCCTGCACAGTATAGGTCTCTCCCTTAAAGAGTTTTGTCAATTTGAAGGGTTTGGAACCGTCTTTACCGTGACAGGCCACACACATTCCTTTCCCATAATAGATCGCTTTACCAGCAGCTACATCTTGAGCAAAACTCAAAGAGGAAGCACCAGCTACAAACAACACTGCTACTACTAAACAAATAAGCTTTTTCATATCAGTTCACCTCCTTTTTTTCATATTCCCACGGATCCAAGAATAAAGAGAAGATAGTCATTAAAATAAACGGTAGAATCAAAAGGCAAATGCCTACACCAACACCTTCATGTGTTCCAAATACCTCCGTGAAATGGAATGTTCCCAGCAGACTGCGGGAAAGCTCCTGGCCTCCTATAACCACATTCCATCTCATCAAAAGAACAGAACCCAAGACGAATAATGAAGCGATAAGCATCAATCCCTGTCGCAGGTGCTTTTTGGACCATGGTATTATCCACTCCAGGAATATAAGAATAATAAGTGGAACACCTGAGCCGATTATTGCCTGTCCCCATACGTAAGTGCCCATTAGCTCATTTTTTATAAGCTCTTTTATGGGTTCTGTGGCTTCTATATGTGCATAGAATATTTGTAGTAACTCCAATCCCTCAAACGCTAAATCAACAATTAAAAAGCCAAATAACATCTGAATGAAGGAATTTAAGGTTTTGTGATTCATTGGTTCTCTTTTTATAATCACGCAGCAGATCCAGTAAAGCACATACATCATCGCTACACCAGACACTACTGCTGAAAGCAAGAATATGAATGGCATCAGTGGGGATGCCCACCAGTGATTTGCCTTTATTGAACCAAAGATAAATCCCACATATCCATGCAGGAAGCAGGCTGAAGGAATGCCAATAATGGCTAATATATGAGCAACCTTGTGAACAGTTTTCATTGCTTTTTCAGAAACATCATGTGAACCCAATAACAATATCCGCAGTATAAATCTGCGGAAAGATGGCTTTTTACTTTCTGCACCTTCTACAATTTTTTCTCTGAAGTTGAACCATATTTCCAGGAGCAGTATGAGTAAATACCATAGGTATACGAAACCAAACCCGGCCATGGCAGAAGTAAGATGTGGAGTCATAAATATTTCAAATCCTCTTAAGTGATGTGTTAAGTGAAATTGAAGGGGCATCACACAAACGATGAGAAAAGCCAACGAACAGATTAAAGCAAGTTTTGATACCGGTTTAAAATTTTCATCATGAAATACCTCATAGAATGCAGAAACAACAAATGCTCCCGCTACCAATCCTGTTATATAGGGGTATATAACCAGCATGAAGCTCCACTGAAACCAACCCTCATTGGGGTAAATAAAACCTTTTATAAGACTCAAATCTACTGGCATTATCTCACCTCCGAATCAATCCCGTTATACTCAACCCTTGCTTCACAACCCATATCGGGTTTCAACTTACTAACTCTGTGTTTCTCAACAAATTTGCTTATGTCACTGTCTTTGTCTTTCAGGTCACCAAATATCCTTGCTTCTACCGGACAGGCTTCCACGCAAACCGGTTTCAATCCCTTTGTAATACGGTGGTAACACCATGTGCATTTGTCCGCACATCCTGTTTCATCGTTCATGTATCTTGCACCAAAGGGACAGGCTTCTATGCAGTATCTACAGCCAATACAGTAATCCTCGTCTACCAAAACTACACCATCCTTGGTCTGATATGTTGCTCCTACCGGACATACCTGAACACAAGCAGGAACTGCACACTGATTGCATAGTTTAGGGACAAAGAAGGCTTTCAAAACCTCCTCTTTTTTGTATTTCTCTGGAAAGCCGTCATATCCTCCATTCGGTGAATCAACCTTTGGTTTTTCTTCACCTTTAAGGTACACATACCTTTCCACCCAGCACCGAAAATGATATGGATCCTTTGGAACATCATTTTCCTCTTTACACGCTCTTACACAGGACCCGCATCCTATACACTTAGTGCAATCTATACCAAAACCCCAGTAATGCTTAGACCAATCGTATCCGTTTAACCAATCTTTTTCTTCCTTTGCATTTGCAGAAGGTTTCAATACAGTGAGATAAGCGCCAGCGGCCAGGGTAATTGTTCCTGTTGCTTTTATGAAATCTCTTCTTTTCATTTTCACCTCCTATTTATAGAATGCAGGTTTGTGAGTATTTGTATGACAGGTTGTACATGCCATGCCGGGGAAATGTGCCTCTGGCCCTTTCAATGTAATCTGGGGCATACTCTTTGGTCTCGAAGGTAACATTTCATGACAGTACATACACTGTTTGGTTACATCTGGTATCTTGCAACCGCAAGAAAGAGCAACTCCTTCCTTAGGATGGGCTACCCCAAGACCATGACAGGCTTCGCACTGCAGGTTCCTATGAGCGCTTGATGGTTCCTCAGAACACAGATCATTGTATTCCTGCTCGTGACAGGCTTTACAGGTTTCCCTTCCTACGAATTTTGTTTCCTTTGATAGTTGTTTGGATATATTAGCTGCTCTATAATGACCAAACACACCCAAACTTTTCGGTTTGGTAAGACTTTTCACAGCGCCATAAACTATGAAGATAATGAGCACTACCAAAAAAACCCTCGCTGTCCAGCTCATTCCCAACCTCCTTTTTACGAGATCGTCTACATTATAAATAAAATATCAAGGGTTGTAAATAAAAATTAGATCCATTTTTTTAGTTTTTCTTTTGCCCTTTTCACCTCCTCTTCATTTGTTGAGCTTATCTTTATAAAGACATTGCTATTTCTAACATAAGAACCAATCTTTACATTGTATCTTTTTAGAGTTTCTTTAATGGCAGGTATGATTTGCGATTCCTTTTTTTCTGTTTTAAGCCACTCCGCATATATCTTTTCCCCTTGCAGATACCCTTTTATCTTCTCACACATGGCTTTCATCTCTTTGGGCACACCGGGTAGAACAAATATTCTGTCTTCAATGATAAACCCGGGAGCTACACCCACATCATTTTCGATGAGCCTGCATCCCTCTGGTAAGTCTGCCATTTTTAGTATATCTTCTATTCTTGACTTTTCTTTTATACCTTTTCTTCTTATTTTCTCTTCTATAATTTTTTCGGCAATCTTATTTCTTACAATCTTTTTATTCAGTGCATACGCTACAGCTTCTCTGGTCTTATCATCTAAGGTAGGACCCAGTCCGCCGGTTATAATAATTTTTTTATCCCTGCAATTTTGAATTTCACTGGCAATAGCAAAAACATCATCGGGTAAGGTAACAATCTTTTCCGGGATATTACCTAAGTCTGTCAATCTCTTTGCCAGATAGGTAGCGTTTGTGTTTTCTATATCTCCGGTTAAAAGCTCGTCGCCAATACAGAGAATCACCATCTCTCCTGCCCTTCAGGAACATGTTCTTATTCTCCTCTATAGACTTTGTAAAAACCTTTTCGATTGAAGATAACCACATATTTTCCTCAAATGGCAATAAAGGAGAAATAAAACCCGTTATATATGTATTTAAAAAACGCATATCTTTGATGCTTTTGCAATCAACAATTACAAACCCTCTTTTCTGCAAATCCCGCTCTATATTTTCTGGATAGCTGGAGCCTGCTGGTTTTATCCTTATATTTGATGATATACCAATGCCCTCTTTTTTTAGATACTTTAAATATCTTAAAGCTTCTAACATCTCAAAGGAAAGAAGAATATCACCCTCTCCCACAGGCACTGTTGGTGAATATACCTTATGTGAAAATCTCACAAAGGTGATTACACTGCCTCCTCTCTGTGCCATGCCGTGAACTTCGGATTTTTTTACATCAAAATCGGATAACATGGCGCAAATAGAGATAAGCTCACCTGCCTTCAGGATTCCCTGTCCTCCTACACCGCAGATTACGATATTCATTCTATCGCTCCGAATGGACAGATCTGTTTGCATAATGTGCATCCGTTGCAGAGGGAAGAAATAATACCTGCCTTATCTCCATTTTTTTGTATGGCTGGACAATCTAACGAAAGACATACATTACATCCCGTGCATTTTTCGGGGTTGATGTGCAATGGTTCTTTTTTTTCTACCATCAGTGCACAGGGGGCACGGGCGATGATAACCGAAAATTCATCTCTTTCGATTTCTTCTGAAATAGTTTCTTTTAATTCTTCTAAATCAAAAGGGTTGACAATTCTTATATGCTCTACTCCACAGGCTTCTACTATGTTCTCTATAGGAATTTTCTGTGTTTTTCCTCCTTTTGCATTCCTTCCTGTTCCCGGATGAGGTTGATGTCCAGTCATTGCGGTTGTCATGTTATCCAGGATAATGATGGTACCTGTTCCTTTATTGTAAACACTGTTTAAAACACCCGTGATACCGGAGTGGTAAAAGGTAGAATCACCGATTACAGCTACCGCTTTTTTATTATTTAACTTAGAAAATGTATGAAGGGCGTTTATTCCTGCTCCCATACATAGAATAAAATCCATACTACAAAGCGGTGGGAGCACTGCTAAACTGTAACATCCTATGTCTCCCAGAACTGTAAGCTTTAATTTGTGTAAAATGTAGAATACACCCCTATGCGGACACCCGGGACAGAGAACAGGAGGCCGAACAGGTACATCTATACTTTTGGGAATCTCTTCATTTAATATTTCTTTTTTTAATTTTTCTACGCTCATTTCAAATGAGCCAGATATAGTCTGGATATTTAATCCCATTGCTTTTATCTGCTCTCCTATAAATGGATCTACCTCTTCTACCACATACACCTTATCTACGGAACGACAGAACTGTTCTATTTTTTTCCAGGGTAGAGGAAAAGACATTGTAATCTTTAAGACAGATGCATCTTTAAATGCTTCCCTGACATAATTATAGGATACACCGGAGGTAACAATTCCCAGTTTTTTTGACCTTAATTCTATTTTGTTGTAAGAAAAATTATCAGAAAGCTCTCTCAATTTATCTAACCTCTCCATCATTCTTATTTTCATCTTTCTGGCGTAGGCAGGTATGGCTGCATACTTTTGCGGATCTTTTTTATACAATCTTTTAAATTCTGTGCGCTTACCTTCAATGTTTACAACACATTTAGAATGGGACAGTCTGGTTGTAGTCCTCAGGAGAGTGGGAGTATCAAATTTCTCTGATAGATCAAATAACAACTTTGTAAGTTCGTATGCTTCCTGACTGTCAGAAGGTTCAAACAGTGGTATTTTTGCAGATAGAGCATACCAGCGGTTGTCCTGTTCGTTTTGTGAGGAGTGCATACTGGGATCATCTGCTGAAACTATAAGCAGACCTCCATTTACACCGGTATAAGAGAGTGTCATTAGGGGATCCGCTGCAACATTCAGGCCTACATGTTTACTGGCATAAAGAGACCTTAAACCGGAGAGAGAAGCTCCTATTACACACTCCAGAGCCACTTTTTCATTGACTGCCCATTCTGTTTCTACCTCGGGAAATCTTGAAAGTGTTTCTAATATCTCTGTGGATGGAGTACCAGGATAAGATGAGGCATATCTTACCCCTGCTTCATAGCTACCATGTGCAATGGATTCATTACCAGATAAGAAACTGCGCATTTTTGCTTATAGTAGCCTTTCTTGTAGGAAAGTCAATCATTTTTCTTTCGCCTCTTAGTTCCAGTTACACTTTAATTCTTTGCCGGTTTCAACTTGATCAAAAAAATATGTTAGAATACTTTATTCTTCTACAAAAACATGTATAATATGGAAAAATGAGGAAGATGGTTGCTCTTTCTGGAAGTGATGGAAATGATAAAAACCTGACGGTATCTACTTTAAAGATGGCAGAGGATGTTGGATATTACATTGCTAAGAAAGGTGGGGTTTTAATCTGCGGTGGTAGAGGCGGGGTTATGAGAACGGCAGCCAGAGGAGCAAAAAGAGCGAAGGGTTTGACCATTGGGATTTTGCCAGATTCAGGAGAAACGGCGAATGAATTTATTGATATTGTTATTCCCACCAATCTCGGTGTTTTTAGAAATTACATCCTCATAAACAGTGCTGATGCGGTGATTGCTGTTGCTGGAAGATGGGGCACATTAAACGAGATTTCTCTTGCTTTAAATATCGGTAAACCTACTGTTGTTTTGAAAGGCAGTGGCGGGTGGTCGGATATCCTGAGTAAAAGGGAACTTCTGGGTTACTTTGAAAATAAACCCTATGTTGCCGAATCACCAGAAGAAGCAGTTGAACTTGCATTTAATTTAATCCAGGGAAAATAATATCGCTTCAATTCTGAAATATATCTTGTTCCTATTTTTTCTGCATTTTGCTTCAACCATTGGCTTATACAGGTCTTTCCAATAAGAGGATGTTTGGAAATATAGAGATTTGACATCAATCCCCTCATCTCATTTCTATTTATGGTTACATCTTTAAGTATATAACCCAATATTTTGCCGATAAAGAGAGTGATTTCGGGTGGAAGGTGTATAATCTTTGCTCTGCTGTTGATGCTTCTTGCGATAAGATGAACTAACTGGTCATAGGTAAAGACCTCAGGACCGGCTATATCTACTATGATGTTTTCTTCTCTGTGGCCCAACTTTACCGCTATTTCAGCCACATCCCCTACAAATATAGGTCTGATTAGATATTTTCCTGAACCGAATACGGCAAATAATGGAAATTTTCTAAGAAAATAAGCAATATTGTTGAGAGGGATGTTTTCCAGACCAAAAATAATAGTAGGTCTGATGATCGCATAGGATAATTCTGAATTTATGATGAATTCTTCTGCTCGTGCTTTTCCTCTAAAATAGGGAAGTGGTGATGTTTCACGGGGATTGGAAACGCTAATGTGAACAATTCTTTTAACGCCTGCCTCTTTTGCTGCTAAAACAAGCTTTTTAGTATTTTCAACGGCTTTATCAATAGTGCTTTTATGGTATGAAAAATGGATCCAATAGGTATTATATAAGGTATTTACTCCTTCTAATGTTTTCTTTAATTTATCTAAATCATCAAAGTTGTAAGGAAAAACTATTATCCTTTTTTTAAATGGGTTGCGATGTGGATGTCCGGTTAAGGTTTGAACCTTTTCTCCCATCCTGAGTAACAATTCTGTAATATATTTTCCAGTATAACTGAATGCTCCTGTTACCAAATTTAACTTATCATCCATTTACAGATTGCCGCTTTACCTTCAATTACATTAACCTGTTTACATTAATTTTCGCCGATGAATTCCTTTAGTTGTTTATAAGAAAGTGAAATGTGATT
>JAGGSF010000059.1 GCA_021159235.1 Deltaproteobacteria bacterium
ATTTTCTTGAAATCAGCATAGAAAAGGCACGCACCATGGCTTTTACCGGTATCGTTATCCTGGAAATGGTAAACATCTGGAACTTCCGCTCCTTAAGGATGCCCTTAGCAAAGATAGGCTTGTTCAGCAATCCCTGGTTCATTGTAGCCTGGCTACTCAGTATCGGCTTACAAATTGCTGTTGTCTATGTGCCGTTCATGCAAAAGATGTTTCACACTATAGCTCTTTCTTTAAATGACTGGCTGTTTATGATTGTTATTTCTTTACCTATATTTGTTATACCAGAGATTATAAAGTTACTCCTTTTTCAAAGGTCTTCTCATCAACTCTGATAAAACCTGAAACGGTTTTTTGTCCTGGTATAGAATATCATAGACTGCAAATGTAATGGGCATATCCACATTATACCTCTTTGCCAGTTTAGTAGCTGACTTTGCGGTATCTATACCTTCAGCCACCATAATCAAATTTTGAATAATATGAGATAGTTTTTCTCCTCTGCCCAACCTTAATCCCACCTCCCTGTTTCTACTCAATTTTCCAGTGCAGGTGAGAATTAAATCTCCAGCACCGGAAAGACCCATAAATGTTTCCTCTTTCGCATTCAATCTCTTTCCCAATCTCTTTATCTCCACCAGTCCTCTGGTAATCAAAGCCGCTCTGGCATTTTCGCCTAAATTGAGCCCATCCGATATACCACAGGCAATGGCAACCACATTCTTCAACGCACCTGCCAGTTGCACGCCCAAAACATCATTCGAGGTATAGGTGCGAAAATAGGGGGTAAAAAAGATATGCTGCAGCTCTGTTGCTAAATTCATATCATAAGAGGCAATTACGGTAGCAGTGGGCAATTCCATAGCCACTTCTAAAGCAAAATTTGGACCTGAGAGCTGAGCAAAATTCTCTACATTCAATATCTCTTTCACAATGTCTGATGGAAGATATAGTGTCTGTTTTTCAATGCCCTTGCCGCAGTTTACAAATATATGCCTCTTTGTTACATGGTCTTTTATCCTTAGAAGTGTTTCCCTTAAGAATTGAACAGGCACCGCCAGAACCACAATCTCCGCCTGAGACAAACATTCATCTACTGAAGATGTAAATTTCAATTGAGGACAAAGCCTTACCCGAGGCAAATATATTTCATTAATTCTCTTTTCATTCAATATCCCAAGCAGTTTTTTACTTCTTACATACAGTGAAACATCATAATTCTTCTTTGCTAAAAGATTGGCCAAAGCCGTACCCCATGAACCTCCCCCAATAGCACAAATCTTCATCTATTCTTCTCGTACAGTATCTTTAATCCATAGAGGGTAAGATGTGGTCTCAGATAATCAATGGAAGGAACACAACGATGAAAAAATCCTGCCTGCCCACCGGTAGCTACCACTACAGCTTTGCTACCAATTTCCTTCTTTATCCTTTTAATCATGCCTTCCACCATTGAAATATATCCATACACAAGCCCAGATTGAATACTGGAAACGGTGTTCTTCCCTATGACAGAAGGAGGAAGAACCAATGGCACTTTGGGTAGCTTAGCTGTTTTTTCACTTAAAGCTTCCGAGGCAATAGAAATACCAGGTGAGATTGCTCCTCCCATATATTCTCCCTTACTGGATACCACATCAAAGGTAATTGCAGTGCCATAATCAACAACGATAAGATCTGTTTTAAATTCACTATAGGCAGCTACAGCATTTACAATTCTATCTGCACCCACTTCTTTTGGACTGTCGTATTTTATAGTTATTCCTGTTTTAATACCCGGCTCTACCTGAATAACATCTACATTGAATAAAACATTTATCGCTTTTGACATATCCTGCGTAGTTTGAGGAACAACGCTGGATATAATAGCTCCTTCAACATGCTTTCTAAATTTGTGCATATTAAATATCTCATGAAGGAAGACACAGTATTCATCCCTTGTTCTATCTGGCTGAGTGGAGATAGTTGAATGGTACAGTTTATCTCCATCAAATATTCCAATATCCGTATGGGTATTACCTATATCCACCACCAGAATCATTAATCCTTACCCTCTTTATGCGTTTTTTTCCCACCTTTATTGTAAATTCTACTCCTGGAGAAAGGTGCCTGTCTATGTCCAGCACCTGTTTGCCATCAATCTTCACCGCACCGCTTCCTATCAATCTTCTTGCTTCAGAGGTAGAACTGCAAAGGCCTATGTTTTTTAAAAGACGACATATCCACACATCCTCTTCTGATTTTATCTCCACCGTTTCTATTTCCTGCGGTATTTCTCTATGCACAAACATCGTATCAAAATACCTCTTTGCTCTTTCTGCCTCCTTCGCAGAGTAAAATCTCTTTACCATCTCCAAAGCCAAGATACTCTTTGCTTCCTTGGGATGTAGATTTTTTTTTATATCTTCAATTTCACGCATATCCTTTTCACTCAAAAGTTCGTAATACCTCCACATAAGCTCATCAGAGATGGACATAATCTTTCCATAGATTTCCTCCGGCGGTTCTGTGATGCCTATACAATTCCCCAGGCTTTTACTCATCTTCCGCACACCATCCAGCCCTTCCAAAAGGGGTACTGTTATTACAACCTGCAGCTTCTGTCCAAAATCTTTCTGCAAGTTTCTCCCTACCAGCAGATTGAATTTTTGATCTGTCCCCCCTATCTCTACATCGGCTCCGATATGAACAGAATCGTAAGCCTGCAATAGCGGATAAAGAAATTCATGAATATAAATGGGGATGTTGCCTTTAAATCTCTTATCAAAGTCATCCCTCTCTAACATTCTTGCTACCGTCATCTTAGAAGAAAGGTTGATCATCTCTCTGGCAGAAAGCTTGCCGCACCATTCGCTGTTGTACAAAACAACTGTTTTCTCAGGATCTAATATTTTGAATACCTGATTTCTATATGTCTCTGCATTCTCCTTTACCTGTTTTTCAGAAAGGGGTTTCCTCACCTCATCCCTTCCCGAGGGGTCACCAATCATGGCTGTAAAATCACCAATAATAAAATAGACTGTATGCCCTAAGTCCTGAAATTGTCTTAACTTATTCAATAAAACCACATGACCTAAGTGAATATCAGGCGCTGTAGGATCAAATCCCACCTTTATCTTCAAGGGTTTGTCCTTCTGTATGGATTCCCGCAGTTTTTCCTTCAATTCCTGTTCCTCTATGAGTTCTGCTATCCCTCTCTTTATCACCCGTATTTCTTCTTGAACCACATCTTCTATATTCATTCAATTCTCCTCGAATATTTCTTCTATGTTAAAAAATGGGAAGTTCAGTTGGGGACTGAAAAGAATATAGTACATTTTATCCTGTTTTATCTTCTTCGTTGAAGACTTTTTTATGTATGCATCCCACAGTTTTCCCCCCTGTAGAATATGTGCCTTACTGTCATAAGCTACGATTCTCGCTTTAGTGAGAAAACGAGGAAATGGGTTGCCTTCTCCAAAAGGCTGCATCCGTGCAATTTCCCTGAGCGTCTTTTTTTCAAATACATCAAGCTTTATCTCGCAGTCCACATCTATGGAAGGGTAATATGTATCTTTTACCAGCCTCATAAATCTATCTGCAAAATCCCTTATCTTTTCTGTTTTTATGGTAAATCCCACTGCCCTTTCATGTCCTCCAAACCTATCTAAGAATGTACTCACCTCCTCCATCGCTTCAAACATATTAAATCCGTTCACACCTCTTCCCGAACCAACACTCAGAAACCCGTTTTCGGAGATGATAACCGCAGGTTTTCCATACTGGTAAGTAACCTGATTTGCCACCAGCCCGACAATACCTCTATGCCAATGAGGAGAGGAAAGGACAATAGCCGGATCGTCTGTATTAATGTGTTTCCTTATAACCCTCAATACATTTTTCTGAATATCCTGCCGAAGTTTATTCAATTCAATCAGCTTTCTTGCCAATCTGGCACTCTCCTCCTCATCACTTGAGGTGAGGAGTTCAACAGAAAGGGATGGCAAATCCATTCTTCCTGCGGCATTGATGTGAGGAATCAATATATGAGAAAAATACCTGTCTCCTCTAAACCGATAATCGTTACACAATTTCTTTAACATCTTTATGCCTGTACAACCGTCTCTCTCTATCTCATCCATACCGTAGATTGTCCACAATCTGTTTTCCTTGATCAGGGGCACCATATCTCCCATTGTTCCCAGAGCTACCACATCTAAATACTTTCTCAGGTTGGGTTCTCTTGATTTGAAGTAACCTCTTTCCCTCAATTTCATTCTTAAAGCAACGATAAAACAAAACGCAATGCCCACCGCAGCCAAATCCCTCAGGGGAAACCTATTTTCTTTTCTTTGGGGATTGATCAATATAAAATTTGCATCTTCCTTTGTAAGTTTGTGGTGATCAATCACAATAACATCCATTCCTCTGTTCTTTGCGTATTCTATTTCTGAAAAGGCATTCGTTCCATTGTCCACTGCAATAATCAAACTACAGCCTGTTTCTTTCGCATAATCTATGGCATTCTTATTTATACCATATCCCTCTTCCCTCTTTGGAATGTACCAGCCTGCACCTTTTCCTATCTCATTGAAAAAGTTCACAAGCAATGCAGTCCCTGACAAACCATCCACATCATAATCTCCCACCACGAGGATTCCCTCATTGTGCTCTATGGCGTGTATAGTTCGTTCTACCCCCTCCTCCATATCAGGTAACAAAAAGGGAGAAGACATGTCTCCCAATGTAGGATGAAAGAAAGACCTGACCTCCTTATAAGAAACATTCCTATTTTTCAACAGAACTTTTGTTAAAGTGCTTACATCCAGATTGGGAAAGTCATCCTTCTCTTCATACTTACCAATGATATTTATGTTTTTGTATACACCATCAATATTTCGAAGGAGCATATTTCTCAAAATAATCGCCAAGAATCCTTTTGTGATCAAAGGCCATCCTATCTGGAATTTCACCCCTTCTGAATATTGCAGCTTCCATAGCATCATCTCCTGCCCTTAGAATTCCTTTCCCCTTTGCCACAAACACAACAGACAGGGTATGGCTGCGTGGATCCCTATCGGGATCTGAATAAACACCTAAGATATCCTTTAACTCTACACTTAAGCCTGTCTCCTCCTTCGCTTCTCTTATTGCTGCATCTTCTGCACGCTCACCCCATCCTATAAATCCTCCTGGTATTGCCCATCCGTAAGGATAATTCCTCCTCTTTATGAGCACTATTCCCCCTTTGAATTCAGTGATAATATCTACCGTAGGGATAGGATTTTCATATACCTTAACCGGATAACTGCATCTGGGACAACCGATAATCCTTCCTTCTTCCTTTATTTTTCTTTCCCTTTTAATCTCATCAATAATCTTTTTTACACCTACCCTTGCTGTGCCCCCATAAGAAGTGCGATTCTCTATAGATCTTTCAATATCAAACACACTGTATACATCCTCATCAAACAATGGAGAAAAATCCCTCAATTCATCTATTTTAAGCTCCTTTAAATGCCTTTTATTCTGCTCACAAAAAGAAACAATACCGCCTACAACCCGATGGGCATTCCTAAAAGAAAGGCCTTTCCTTACTAGATAATCAGCAAGGTCTGTAGCAACAATGAATTCATCCATCGCCTCCCTCATTCTCTCTTTACGCAATACAATCCCCGGCAACAAAGAGTTAAAAATGTTTAAAACATCTATCGTTGTTTCCACAGAATCAAATATGCATTCTTTGTCTTCCTGGAGGTCTCTATTGTATGAAAGCGGCAATCCCTTCATGGTTACTAAAAGTGAAATGAGATTTCCATATATTCTTCCCGTTTTCCCTCTGATGAGTTCCAATGCATCAGGATTCTTTTTCTGAGGCATCATACTGGAACCAGTGCAAAATGCATCAGGAAGTTCCAAGAAACCAAACTCTGGAGAGGAAAATAGTATAAAATCCTCACACAATCTGGAAGTATGCATAAAAAAAATACTGCAATTGGAAAGAAATTCCACAGCGAAATCCCTGTCCGATACACTATCTATACTATTCCGAGAAAGCTTTGAAAAATTGAGTTTTTCAGCCACAAATTTCCTGTCAATAGGAAAAGATGTGCCAGCCAGTGCTCCTGAACCCAGCGGCATAACATCAATTCTATTTATGGAAGAGAGAAACCTCTCTCTATCCCTTTTGAACTTTTCGTAATAGGCTAAGATATAATGAGAAAAAAGAATAGGTTGAGCATGTTGAAGATGTGTAAATCCAGGCATAACTGCATCTATGTTCTTCTCTGCAAGCTCCAAAATCTTTTCTAAAAGCTCATCTATTCCGTCTATAATCTCTACGCTCTTCTCCCTTAAATATAATCTCTCATCTAAAGATATCTGATCGTTCCTGCTCCTGGCGGTATGCAGCTTTGCCGCCGCATCTCCGATCTTCTCTAAGAGTCTCTTTTCTATTGCGGTATGTATATCTTCATCCTGTATCTGAAATCTAAAATTGCCACTTTCAATCTCTTCCTTTATTTCATTCAAACCTCTAACGATCCTTTCTCCCTCTTCCTTCCCGATTATACCTTGCTTTGAAAGCATTTCAACATGAGCAATACTGCCCTCAATATCATACTTGTACAACTTCTTATCAAAACTGATGGATTGACTGAATCTCTCCATCAAATCGCTAATACCCTCTCTGAACCTGCTATCCCACATCTTCATCTTCTTCCACCCTTATAAGTAAGGTCTTATCTCTTACCACATCCAACTTGTCTACAATTTCCACCGCTTTTTTTACATCCTTCTCTCTTGCCCTATGCGTCATAAGGACAACAGGTACCCACTCCTTCCCATGACCCAGCTGAATCACAGATTTTATACTGATTCCATGATTACCTAAAACATTGGCTATCTTAGCCAGAACGCCAACACTGTCTATAACCCTGAACCTCAGGTAATATTTCATACTCAATGAATTTATATCAATTGTAGGCAGTTTTCTTATATGTTGAAAGGGAAAAGAGAGAAGAGGAATCCTCAGGTGGGTCTTATAATAAATATTTCTGGAAACATCCATTATGTCAGATACAACACTGGATGCAGTGGGAAAGCTACCCGCCCCCTGACCAATATAGGTGGTATCCTCTACTACATCACCCTTTACCGTAATGGCATTGTATACACCATCCACTTTTGCTAAGGTATCCGTTTCCCTTATCATTGCAGGATGAACCCGCGCATCTATCTTTCCGCCTTTCATTTTAACAATGCCCAGCAATTTTACCTTATATCCCAATCTCCTGGCGTATTCTAAATCACTGTATTCTATGCCTCTTATTCCCTCCGTATATACCTCCTGCGCGGTGAGGACTGTTCCAAAAGCCAACGATGCCAAAATTGCCGTTTTATGTGCAGAATCTATACCATCTATATCCAGAGAAGGATCTTTCTCTGCAAACCCCAAATCCTGTGCTCTTTTCAATATTTCCTGAAAGGTCTTCCCTTCCTCCAACATACTTGTCAGGATGTAGTTCGCAGTACCGTTAACGATGCCTTTAATACTCAAGATATTGTTGGCACATAAACCTTCTTTTATCGCCCTTATGATGGGTATTCCTCCTCCAACGCTGGCCTCAAAGCCCACATCTACCTTTTTCTCATAAGCCTTTTTGAAAATTTCAAAACCGTGTGTAGAAAGCAAAGCCTTGTTTGCTGTAACTACAGAAGAACCATTTTCAATAGCCTTTAAAATATACTCCTTTGCCTTATCTATTCCCCCTATGAGTTCTACCACAATATCTAACTTTTCTTTAAACAATTCCTCCGCATCTCTGGTTATAGTATTGGAAGGAAAAAGCCTTTCAAAAGACCTATCGTATTCAAGGCTTGCAATCTTCTTTATAAAAAGTGGAAACCCCAATCGTTTTTCTATTATTTCCCTGTTCTTAACCAGCGTTTTAACTGTTCCAGAGCCTACCGTCCCTAAGCCAATAATACCAATACTTACCATAAACTTTTCAACCCCCGCACTATTTCTTTCAGATTTATAATAAAATCGCTACTCTTTGTCAAAGAAAAGTTTTGTTTTACTTGAAAAGTTCATACAACTGTGTTAATTTTTGGTGATTGCGGGGTGTAGCGCAGCCTGGTAGCGCACCTGCTTTGGGAGCAGGGAGTCGGAGGTTCAAATCCTCTCACCCCGACTGCGCCGGTGGCTCAATTGGATAGAGCAACGGACTTCTAATCCGTAGGTTGTGGGTTCGAGTCCCACCCGGCGTGCCACTTTTAAATAGCAACCACACAATCAAAACAAAAAGCTTGATAAATTGATGAAAGCAAAGTAAAGTATAATCAATAAAAAAATATTAAAAAGGGAGGCGTGAGATGAAAAAGTCTACAGATGTGTTTTGCATTGGTGCTTCTGCAGCAGCAGGAGCTGCAGCTATTGCAAGCCGAAGATGGTATCCAGAAAAGAAGGTTACCTGCGTAAGAAACGTAAGCGCAGCAGGAGCTGCAGCTGTTGCAAGCCGAAGATGGTATCCAGAAAAGAAGGTTACCTGCGTAAGGAATGTAAGTTATACCGTTGTTCCCTGCGGTATTCCTTACATCTATGGTTACTTAGGTGGCAGTGTGGAAAAGAATAAGATTCCTGATGAACTTCTAACGGGAAAGGGGATAGAACTGCTCACCGACAATGTGATAGATGTAGACATCAGAGGTAAGGTAGTAAAATTAGAGGGCGGGGATGAATACTCTTATGAGAAGCTGGTTTTTGGTACCGGCTCTCATCCCTTTGTTCCTCCTATCGGCGGGTTGGACCTGAAAAATGTCTTCACAGTAAAAAAAGACCCGAAGTATTTGGAAGAAATCGGTAAAGCCCTGGAAGGTGCAAACGATGTTGTAGTCATTGGCGGCGGATTTATTGGGGTTGAAATGGCTGAACAAATCAAAATGAAAGGCATTCCCAATGTTACTATTGTAGAACTTCTACCCCATTGTCTGCTTCTGGCATGCGAAGAAGAAATGGCCATTAGGGCAGAGGAAGAATTAAGAAAACTTGGTGTAAATATCATTCTGAATGCAAGTGCCAAAAACATTGTAGGCAATGGCAAGGCAGAAGCAGTTGAACTTTCAACAGGACAAAAGGTGAAGGCAGATGTGGTTATAATAGGCATCGGTGCAGCAGCAGAGGTAGATTTAGCAGAAAAAGTTGGACTTAAAGTAGACAGAAAAATGGGTATCATCGTAGATAGATATATGAGAACCTCTGAGAAAGATGTTTTTGCCTGCGGTGACTGCGCAACAAAGCCCTCATTTATCACAGGAAATATAGTGCCCATCAGACTTGCTTCTGTTGCCTGCTCAGAAGGAATAATTGCTGGTAGTAACCTGTACAAATTAAACAGACAAACATTGGGTGCAGTGGGTGCATTTGCCACCAAGATAGGCAACCTCTGCATCGGTGCAGCAGGTCTTTCCACAAAGATGTGCAAGGATAACGGAATAGATTACTACACAGGAGAGATTCAAGCTCCGGACAGACATCCAGGGGGATTGCCCGGCTGCACAATGAACATGAAAGCAAAACTCATATTCAGAAAGAGCGATAATAAGATCATCGGTGGACATGTAGCAGGCGGCATGGGAGCAGCAGATATGGCAAATATCATTTCTGTAGCTATTCAGAGTGGTCTAACCTCTGATGAACTGGCGGTAAGACAGATTGCCACACATCCCCTTCTCACCGGTTCTCCACTTGTAACCCATGTAATGTGGGCAGCAGAAGATGGTGTTCTAAACAAAAATAAACAGTAACTTAGGAGGGGTCATCCCCTCCTAACAAAATTACCTGAATTAAATTTGCAGTGTTTTAAGCAATTACACGAATGATAGTATTGACAACCAAAAAAGAGGTATATATTATGGTTATGCCCTAGGGCCGTTAGCTCAGGGGTAGAGCAGTAGCCTTTTAAGCTATTGGTCGCAGGTTCGAATCCTGCACGGCTCACCATGTTCTTTATTATAAGGTTGTCCCCATCGTCTAGTTGGCCAAGGACATCGCCCTTTCACGGCGAAAACGTGGGTTCAAATCCCGCTGGGGACGCCAAATATTAAAAGGAGGTTGTTTATGAAAAAAGCGGATCTGGTAAACCAAATTGCTGAATCTACAAACCTAAGCAAGGTCAATGTAAAAAGGGTAATTGATGCCGCCATCAAACACATTATGGAAGCGGTAAGTAATGGTGAAAAGGTTAGCTTCGTAGGTTTTGGCACTTTTGGTGTCAGTAATAGAGCGCAGAGAACAGGGAGAAATCCACGCACTGGAGAAAAGATCACCATCAAATCATCTAAGTTGCCAAAGTTTAAGTGCGGTAGGATTTTTAAGGAAATGGTCAATAAGTAACAGAAAAAAAGGGCGAGTAGCTCAGGGGAAGAGCGCCTGCCTTACAAGCAGGAGGTCACAGGTTCAAATCCTGTCCCGCCCATTTCAAACGGGGCCGTAGTTCAGCTGGTTAGAACGCCGGCCTGTCACGCCGGAGGTCGCGGGTTCAAGTCCCGTCGGCCCCGCCATCAACGGGATTTCTTCTTTGCAAACTGGAGTAGGTTTTTATCCTCTATACCTCTTTTATGAGTGACCACCTTTTCTATTGAAGTACATGTTGTCCTGGATCTGTTTAACCCTACCATATACCCATACTTTCCTTCCAGGAGACTCTTTATCGCCTTTGCAGCAAAACGAAAAGCCAATAATCTATCAAACACCGTAGGGGAACCACCCCGCTGTATATGTCCCAACACTGTCATCCTGGTGTCAAATCCTGCATCTTCCAACTTACCCAGTACTTCTCCCGTAGCTCTTGTTCCCTCAGATACTATTACAATACTATAGGTTTTACCAGTTTTATGCTCTTTTTCTAACCGTCTTATAATAGAATCCACATCAAACTTTACTTCAGGAATAAGCACCGCATCTGCTCCTGAGGCAAGAGCGCTTGTTGCCGCTAAATAGCCGCACTTCCTTCCCATTGTTTCCACCACAAATACTCTGCCATGAGAAGAGGCGGTATATCGTATAATATCCAGGGCCTGAATAATTACATTTAAGGCTGTATCCACCCCTAACGCTATATCCGTCCCATATATATCGTTATCAATAGAAGCTGGTATACCAACTACAGGAACACCTGCCTTATACAGCTTCTCCGCTCCCTTCATTGAACCATTACCACCAATCACAACCAACCCCTCTATCCTGTTTTCAGCTATTACATCTAAAGCCTTTTTAAAAACATGCTCTTCTTTAAACTGAGGATAGCGGGATGTCATCAAAAACGTCCCCCCTTTTTGAACCGCATCCTCAACAACCTTAAAATCTATCTTTTCGCAATTGCCATTAACCAAACCCTTGTAACCTTCACGAACAGCTACAACCTCCACATTGTTCATAAAACACTCTACCACAACACCTTTTATTGCCGCATTCATCCCCGAACAATCCCCTCCACTGGTCAAAACAGCTATCCTCTTCATTTTTTCCCTCACAAATCTAAATGTGGCTCAGCATCTATACTGCTATAGTTAAAAGTAGATTCATCCCTGTTTTTATATGCAACCATAGCAACCATAGCTCCATTGTCCATACACAGAGCGGGAGAAGGAAAGTAAACTTCAATCTTCTTTTTACTACATGCGTTGTAAAGTACCTCCCTTAAGCGAGAATTACAGGCAACACCTCCCCCTATTACCATTCTCCTTGCCCCTGTTATATCTGCCGCTTTAAAAAGCCTCTTTACTATTACATCAACCACAGATTCCTGAAAAGAAGCGGCAATGTTTGCCACATTGGTTTTTGACAATTTACCCAGCTTTTCAACATACTTTTTGACAGCCGTTTTTACACCACTAAAACTGAAATTCAATGTCTCTTCTTTCTCCAAAGCCCTGGGAATATCAAGAAATGTAGCACTTCCTGTTTTTGACAGCCTATCAATAACTGGCCCACCTGGAAAGGAAAACCCCAACAGACGCGAAACCTTATCAAATGCCTCTCCCGCTGCATCATCCAATGTTTTCCCTAAGAGTCTATAATTTTTCTCCCCCAAAACCAAATAAAGATGCGTATGGCCTCCAGAGACAACCAGCGCCAAAAACGGATATTCAACATCATGCTCTAAAAATATAGCGTTGATATGAGCCTCTATATGATTTACAGGCACTATAGGAATGCCTCTTCCATAACAAAAACCTTTGGCAAAACAAACACCAACCAACAGAGATGGCATAAGTCCTGGACCCACAGTGACTCCTACCATATCTATTTGAGAAACACCTGCCTCTGCCATTGCCTTCTCTACACAAAGAGAAATTGCCTCGGTATGCATACGAGCAGCCATCTCCGGAACTATTCCTCCAAATCGTGCATGCACTTCATTCTGGTCAATGACTACATTGGATCTTAATACTTTATCTTCCAGCACAGCACAAGAGGTATCATCACAGGAGGTATCTATACCTAAAATGTACATAAGTTCCTCTTTATATCCACAATCTGAATATCGCTTTTATTCAAAATGCCAATGGACTCTTTTAATGCCTCGTATGTTACTTTATCACAATGAGCAATAGCTATTGCTCGACCCTTCCTGCAAGCAATATACAACGCACTGTTCAATTGCTTTTTAATATAAGAAACATCCTTTACATTATCCAAGAATACATCCCTCTTAGCGAAAGGAATGCCTTCGTCCTCTGCTTCCAAGTAACCAACGCTACGAGGTGTAGTCATACTATCTACAAAAAATAAATATTTTCGTTTTAAAAATCGCATCACTATATCCATCTTGTCTGCAGATTGACTGAACCGAGAACCTTCATGAACATCCAATCCTTCGGCAAAAGGCACATTTCTATACGCCTCCTCCAGCCTCTTCTCAATCTCCTTTTCTGATGTATCAACAAATAACGCCCCCGGGCCTAAGCCGTGAAACGGGTAATGAATGGGTTCACAAGGCATATGCAGCATCACGGTATAACCCATTTCATGAAGCTTGTTCGCAAT
>JAGGSF010000121.1 GCA_021159235.1 Deltaproteobacteria bacterium
GGGTATATTTTCAGCGGTTACGATGCGGGGAATCTTGCGGAAGCGGTGAAGGAGGAAAAAAGGAAAATGGTGGTGAAAATGATGGATGAATACCGGAAAACAAGAACAAAAACTTTATAGTGAAGACGGATTTGGTGAAGAAGAAATGTTTTTAGTACAGGCAGGAAGGTATTATAAGGGATAAATAATTAAGAGATGGTGATGAAAATGGATAAATGCCCAAGGGGTGGAGGGGAAATGAAAATTGACAGAGATGCCTACGTAAGGGATGAGATCATCTTTTAGGGAATGGCTTAAGGATCCCGGTTTCATATTCTGGCTGGGAGTATTATCGTATCATGGTACGTAGGGTGTGTAGAGTGATATGGGGAAAGAAACTTCGGTTGTGATTTGCAGTTATGGTGGTAATGAACATTTAGTTAAGCGGTGCATATATGCTTTAGAGCATCAAACACGTCTTCCTGATGAGATATTATTGGTGGTTGACACGGAACAAGAAATGGAGATGTACACTGAATTACTTAACGGGGGAGTAAAAGTTGTTTATTCAGGTAAGAAAGGTTTAGCAGCGGCGAGAAACAAGGGAATAGAAGAATCTGAAGGTGAAATAGTAGCGTTTATAGATGATGATGCAGTAGCAGATGAAAACTGGCTATACGAGATAGTAAAATCCTTCTCGGGCTCTAGCGATGCAGCGGTAGTTGGTGGACCAGTAAAACCGATTTTTAGAGGTAAGAAAATAAAGGAGAAACTAAACTGGATAATAGGCTGCACAAGCAATAATCCACCGACTGAACGACCTATTGGTTGCAATATGGCGTTTGATAAAAGAGTATTCAATACGATGGGAGGATTTAATGAGAATTTAGGAAGAGTAAAGGAGAAATTAGCCATAGGAGAGGAGACGGAACTGTTTCTGAGAATTAAGAAATATATGCCAGATGCGAAAATAGTATTCAATCCAGATGCTATTGTATATCACGAAGTGCCAGCCCGAAGGACGAAATTGGGTTATATGTTGAGAAGAGCGTATGAGGAGGGGTTAGCAAAAGCAGTTATTGGAAAGAAGTACGGTTTAGATACAGAGCAGAACTATCTCAAGTATTATCTGAAACATTTAGATTTTGTGACATTTATGGTATTACTATCTGCGGTATTTGGTTATATTAGAGGTAAGCTCAGGAGGTGATAAATGAAAATAGCACAGATATGCCACAGGTATTATCCAAATAGAGGCGGGGTGGAGAATCATGTGAAGGAGATAAGCGAGAGGTTAGCTAAGAAATTTCATGTAGAGGTTATAAGTGCCGATCTATCTTCGGATAATTCTCATAACGAAGAAATAAATGGGGTTAAGGTAAAAAGATTTAGTTCAATCGCTCCCAACGATGCTTACTTCTTTTCGCCACAGATTTTGTTTTATCTAAGAAAGTCTGATTTTGATATTATACACGCACATAATTATCACGCTTTTCCGGCTTTATTTGCGTCTTTAGTTAAAGGTAGAAAGTTCGTTTTTACACCACATTATCATGGAATTGGCAGCACTGCTTTTCGTGATTTCCTGAATAGATCTTACAAATTGCTTGGCTCAAAAATATTTGAGAGAGCGGATAAGATAATATGCGTTTCGGAGTTTGAGAAAGAACTGATAATAAGGAATTTCGGAATTTTGGAGGATAAAATGGTAGTTATTCCCAATGGTGTTGCTCTCAAGGAAATAAAGGAAGCAAAACCTTTTGGTTTTGATGCTGATTTGGTTTTATACGTTGGAAGATTAGAGAAGTATAAAAATATTCATTTGGTGATAAAAGCGATGGAGTTTTTACCAGAGTGTTATTTTTATATCATAGGAGCAGCGGGGAATTATAAGAATGAATTAGGAAAGCTCATTCACAAGCTGAATTTAGAGAACAGGGTAAAAATACTAAGTGATGTTTCAGATGAAGAAAAATACAGATGGCTGAAGACCTGTTCGCTGTTTATCAATTTGTCAGGCATCGAAGCGTTTGGAATGACGGTGTTAGAAGCATTAGCGGCGGGGAAGCCTGTGATTGTGAACGACAAAGGGGGATTAAGAGAGATTGCAGAGAAATTTCACGATGCTGTTATTTCTATACATGCGGAGAGCATATCTGCGGAAAGATTGGCATCACTCATCGAGAAAGCCATAGGAAAAGTTGCGAAAATTGATGTTAGTGAATACAATTGGGAGTGTGTAGTTGATAAAATTGAGAATATCTATGAAAAGGTGAGCATATGAAATTGGTATCTGGGGACAAAATAAGAGAGTATGCGAATAAGATAAGCATTTCACCTATCATGATCATCGGGATTTGCGTGTTTTTCGCAGTATTCCTCTCAACAGCCATATTTATCATTGAGGATAAAAAGCCTCAGGCATGGGATCAGGCATTGCACATGACATGCTCTTTCCTCTATTATCAGCTCACAAGAGCATTTAATTTTGGGGATTTTGTGAAAGTTAGCAACTATTACCCTCCTTTTTTCCACCTCTGCTCCGTCCCGCTTTATTTCTTGTTCGGTTTTTCAGAGGATGTTGCTATTGCGACAAATTTAATCTTCTACGCTGTTCTCGTCTTCTCTGTGTTCAAAATTGGCGAACATTTCGGAGATAAAGAGACAGGCATTCTCGCGGCAATCCTTGTATCTTTCTATCCACTCTTACTAATACTTCAGCGTGAATATATGCTGGACTTCGCACTTACGGCGATGTGCGCGCTCGCTTTGCTCCTCCTCTTGAAATCAGATTGCTTTAGAAAACCTCTCATAACTGCTCTTTTTGGCATAACATTCGGTCTCTGTGAACTCACGAAATGGTCAGCTTTTGTTTTCATCTTGCCTGCGATATTTGCGATATTTATGATTGAATTTGGAAAGATTAGGAGTGTTTGTGCGCAATGCGGTAAAAAGCTCGGCGAGAAAATTTTCGTTGAGGGTTTATATAGATTCTGTTCAAAGCGATGTGCGAAGATTTTTGCTGAAAATCCGAGACCGATTGTATCAATTATATCAAGCACGCAAATCACGAATATTATCATCGCTCTCGCACTCGCAATTGTCGTCCTTGGATGGTGGTATATTCCGAATTGGGAAGAAGTGAGCATACGCTTAAAATACTTCTCTACGATAAGAGGTGTCAGTGAGAGAGACCCTACAATATTTACGCTTGAAGGCTGGCTTTACTACATAAAGGCGCTGGATGTGAGCATGGGGCTCTTATTTTTCGTGCTTGCCCTGTTTTCACTAATCTTCTTACTGCAGAGGAAAGATAAAAGAGCAGTGTTCTTTTTCATTTCCGTTATCATACCATACCTTATATTAACCGCAATGAGTAATAAAGGTGATAGATATATCTTGCCAGTTCTCCCAGTTCTTGCAGTCTCTACTGCTATCTTTTTGAGAGAGCTTCCTCATGCTTTTCGCAGAGTGGAAGGGAAAAAGTTACAGAGGTTTCTAATGGCAGTGATTCTTTTTGTGGGCATGATGCAGCTGCTCACGGTCACTGTGGGCTTTCCTAAAATTGAGAATTCCCTGCTTTATCCCAAACCTGTTGCTCCTGATACAGCAGATTGGAAGATTGACGAACTTCTTTCTGCGATAAATCAAAATGGTGGCGGCGCGGTTGTCGTTCTTCCAGACCATCCTTACTTGAATGGACAATCATTAAACTTCTATCGGTTGAAAAATGGCTACAATTTCCCCGTTTTCAACGGCGTTTATATCGGATATGAAACAGTGAAGGCAAATTTTGACAGAATAAAATACTTTGTGCTAATCGAGCCAAGGGAGCATGGAAGTGAGGTATTCGGTGGAGAAGAGGCAAGACTATATCAATTATTCTATGAAAGACAGCGGAACTTTGAAAGAATTGCGCAGTTCTCTCTCCCAGATAATACCTCCCTTCTATTGTATGAGCGTAAAGAATGAAGTTTTCCGTTAAATGAGAGGATAAGGGAATGGAAAATAAGATGAGGAGCAAAATTGATGTTAGGGATATAGAGAAGGTATTAAAAGGATTTAAAGAGATAGAATTTGCTTACTGCTTCGGTTCTTTCCTCGATAAAGAAACGTTTAATGACATAGATATAATCGGTCCATACGAGGGTTTGAAGCTCTCTTTAAAGGTGGGGAGGGAGTTGGAAAGGGTGATAAAGCCGAGAAAGAGGATAGATGTGAAGATTCTTACTCACGCACCAATAGCACTTCAATATGAGGTTATAAAAAAGGGTGAAGTTATTTTTTCTAAGAATGATACGATGCGAAAGAGGTATGAGGCAGAGGTGCTCTCAAGTTATTTGGATTATAAAGCAACATCGGATTGGTTAGATAGGAAATTTCTTGCGAAGGTGTGATATATGTTTGATGAGAGGGGCATACTGGACCATCTAAGGGAGCTGAATGAATCACTGAAAGATTGGAAGAGGTATCAATCCATCTCACTCGAGGAGTTGCGTGCTGACAGGGACAAGAGGAACATGGTGCTCCATGCCCTGCTCATAAACATTTTGCTGTGTTGAAGGAATTTAAGAGGATTGTGAAGAGATTGTTACAAGAGGAAATAGAATAACCGTGGCTTTGAACCATTGGAGGGTGAGATTTTTGGGATGACCGTGTTGGAGGCTTTAGCGGCGGGGAAGCCTGTGATCGTGGACGACAAAGGGTGTGCGATGAAATGGGATTTACACACGTAAAAATATCGGTTCAAAATCCTGCAAGAAGGGAGAGGGGGAGGGAAGTTGAATTGCTCATAGATACCGGTGCTGTGATCTCGGTCATTCCTAAGGAGAAAGGAAATCGGAATACGTGCTATTGGTAAGAGAAAGTTTAGGGTTTTTGGTGGTGAACTAATTGAGAGAGAGGTTGGTGTGGTCATCATGGAATACGAAGATACTTGCGCTGGAGTTACTGTCGCTTTCGGTGAGGAGGGTGATACACCAATCTTAGGAGTAACTGCCTTGGAGACCCTTGGATACCAAGTAGATCCGGTAACGAAGAAGCTTAAGAAAGTAGAGCTTTTGATAGTATGACCTCCGATATTATATCAAAGTGTTGGAAGGGCGTTATGATTGCAATTGGAGTAATTATGCTTATAGCTTCATTTTATTTCTCATGGTCATCATGGAAATCTGCTAACTCTTTTGCTGAAAAAGACCATACACTTATAGCGGTAAAAATTTTATTTTTGCTTTTTATGATAGGAATTGGCACATATTTAACCGGAAAGGAGTGGAATTAGCATTAGAAATAATGAAAATAGAAAGGGGGCAAATGAAAAAGCAAGAGAAGGGAGAAAGGAAGAATCGGCAGAAGAACAGGCAAGAAGAAATGATAAGGAGTATTTATGAGGAGAATTGGGAGCACATGAGGCATATTGAGACTGAAAGATACTGGTTTCTTAATGTGTATGCACTGGTATTAGGTGCCATCGTTTCAGGAATACTTATGAGCGACAAGAGCTGGGAGGAATTCCTTCCTTACATCCTTCTTTTTTTGTTCTTCTTCTCTTTGATTTGGTCTTTTATGACACTGAAACTAAATATAGAGTATTCCAGAATTAGAAAGCAAAATAAAGCATTGTTAGAGGAATATTACGACGAATTGCTAGAATATATGCATCTGCCAATAGGCGCAGAAATAAAAGGAAAAACTATCTTTCACCACCTTTTTTCAGTTGGTAGTTTGGCTTGGATTTTCTATGCCCTTGTTGCTTCTACATCACTTGGATTCCTCTTTTATCTTACATATGCAAATAACCATGTAAAAAATATTTTGGAAATCGTCTTATCTCCTTATTTTTACGTCCCGTTCTCTATCACTTTGTTTCTTCTTACTCTTGTGCACGAGTGGTTATGGAAAAAATGGAGATACGTTGGAACACTTCAGAAAAGGGTTTGGTCTGCCGATGGCTCGTGGGAGCCTTAGCCGTAAGATGGAAATTTAAAGGTACAAAAAGGTACAAAACCAAGAGGGTGATATATATGGAAATCTCGGAGAGACGCAGGGAAGCCGTGGAAGAATTTGTAAGAAGGGCACTGAGTAGATATGGCGACAGGATAGAGAGCATCATCCTATTCGGTTCTGTTGCGAGGGGAGAGGCGAAAGAGGATTCCGACATCGATATTTTAGTCGTAACCAAAAAGGAAGACTTCAGGTTGAGGCGTATGCTTATAGAAATAGCCTTTGATATTCTGCTGGATACGGGAGAGAATATTTCTGTGAAAGCTCTATCAAAAGACGAATTTGAAAGGCGTAAAAACTTTTCATTTTTGAGGAGTGTTATTTCGGAGGGCATAAGAATTGCCTGAGGAAGGGGAGATTGAGGCACTTATTGAGAGAGCAAAAAGGAGGCTTGATGCGAGGCGATAAGACTTGCGGAGAAAATCAATGCATTTGCAAGAAAATAAGATAACAACCCTTTTAGAGGAGCTGAGGGGAAAAGGTGTTGAGCCAGAATCTATCATATTATTCGGCTCTTTTGCGAAAGGGAATTACACTGAGAGTAGCGATATTGATGTATTAATTGTATTGAGGAGCGATATGGATTGGTTTAATAAGCAACTCTTAGTAAGCAGTGCAGACGCTATTAACACCGGAGGAGTTAGAGATGATGTTTTATGAGAATAATGGATTTATCCTGGATGTTTTAGAGGATGGTATTGTTTTACATGATAATGGATATTGGAAAGAGATGAAGGAGGAATTCTTGGATAGGAAGAAATTGGGTGCTATTAAGAGGATAAAAAACGGATGGAAAATAAAAGGTAAATGATTGATGTGAGTACACTCACCAAAAAGAGAGAAAAAAATGGGCGACGAAGATACTCGGGAAGGAGGAAAAGAATTTCTTTGAGTGGGAAGTGATTCTGACAGAAATGAATAAGTTAAGGGGTGTTGATAAATATAAGCTGGTGTTTCTAAATCGCATAAGGGGAATAAATATAAATCGAGATGGCTAATAAGTGAATGTAGGTGAGAGAAATGGAGGTAGAAAAAAAGGAGTATATAAAAGGTGTCGTCGCTTCGGCTGTGTATAGAGATATGGTAAAACTGAGGGAGGAAATGGATGCCATCATTGAAACTTTGGAGATAATGAGTGATGAGGAGTTGATGGAGGGGATAAGGAGGTCGAAAGAAGATCTAAAAGCTGGGAGATACAAGGAGTTAAAGAGTGTGGAGGAACTTGATGAAATTTGGGGATGAAAGTAATTTACACCAAGGAATTTGAGGATGACTTGAAGAGAGTGCGGGACAGAGGAATGCAAATGAGAATAAAGAAGAGCATTCAAAAGATAATGGATAATCCTAGTATTGGAAAACCTTTAAGATACGAACTTTCAGGTCTGAGAAGTCTAAGGATTCCACCTTTCAGAATAATCTATGAACTTAAAGATGATTTGATAATTTTACACAAGTTTGAGCACAGGAAAAGAGTTTATGAATGAACGAGTGAAAATTATACACTGGAATATCTCCAAGCGATCTCATCCTGTTTATGTATTACGAAAATATGAGGATGCGTTGTTCAGCCATCTAAAGGAGCTAGGGCAAGATTGGGATATAGAGAGGATTTGGCGAAGTGATGGAAAGATTCTTGGGAGCACCGTCTTCTCATGCCTTTAGCAATATTTGAAAAATGACAAGGAAATGGTTTAAAGTGGTTAATTTGGAGAATGAGATTAGAAATTATTCCTCTGGCATTGAAGAAGATAAGAAGGCGAAAGATACCGATAGAATGGATTGAAGAGACCGTGAGCAATCCAAATCAAGTGGTTGAAGGTTATAGGGGGAGAAGGGTTGCACAGAAAGTTTATTATGTGGGAGATAAGAAAATGTTATTAAGGGTGGTGTTGGAAGATAATGATACAGTGGTGACGGCATATCTCACATCGCAGGTGAGTAGATACTGGAGGGATGAGCATGAAAATAGAGTATGATCCGAAGTATGACATAATGAATATAGAGTTTATAGCGGAGGGGGATATAGCGGAGAGTGTGGAGTTGGAAGACGGCATAATTGTGGATTATGGGGAGGATAAAAAAGTTGTGTCCATTGAGATATTAGACGTTAAGAAGAGAGTGAGTGAAAAGAAATTAGAGGGTGTAAGTTTCGTGATTCTCAAATGAAAATAGTCCATTGGAGTATATCTAAAGCGGAGCATCCAATGTATGCACTGCGAAGGTGATGGCTTGTGGAAGCCTTAGTCGTAAAACTTTAAAAGATGAAAACAAAAAGATGAAGCACATGAAAATCTCTGAGAGACGCAGGAAAGCCGTGGAAGAATTTGTAAGAAGGGCACTGGGCAGATATGGTGACAGGATAGATAGTATCATCCTGTTTGGGTCTGTTGCGAGGGGAGAAGCGAAAGAGGATTCTGACATTGATATTTTGGTAGTTGGTGATGTGAGCTTAGAAGAATTGGTAGAGGTATCGTTTCCAATATTATTAGAATATGGTGAGCTTATTTCAGCGAAGAGTATGAAAAAAGACCGTTTTGATTTCGCAGCAAAGGAAGGACATTCATTTGTAAGAAATGTCTTGAGGGAAGGAGTGGTGTTATATGAAAGAATGGGAGAAGCATTTGGAGAGGGCGGAAGAGAAGCTGAGGGCGGCAAATCTTTTACTTGAGCATGTTTTCCGAAGCCATAAGCGAGGCGTATTATGCAATGTTTCATGCTGCCAAAGCTTTGCTTGCATTAAGAGGCATCTATCCGAAGACGCATGCTGGTGTTGTTTCGCAGTTCGGATTGCAGTTTGTTACTGAAGGACTTATTGAGGAATTATATGCGAAGAGTTTGGCAAAAGCGGAAACGAAGCGTGAAGAGGCAGATTATGACATATATTTCGAGCCATCCGAAGAAGAAGCCGAAGCCATTGTCAAGGATGCGGAGAAGTTTTTAGAGAGGATAAAAAGAGCTTTGGAAGAGTTGAGATGATAGAAGTGAGGGACGTCCTTTTCATACATTCCTTAAACATGCATGAAGCGCACAGGATGTTTGCGGAAGCCCTTTACTCCCCTTCGGTCAAAGCCCTTGGGGGAAGATGCTTCGCGGAAGCGATAGAAAGAGATTTTTGGGCTTGCTTACCCGAAAACTAAAAGTTTTCAGGAGATTTGTAGAAGCATTCAAAAGAGCGAAGGGGTATCCCGATTATCCTGTTTACGTGCTTGAAGGTGGGATGCCTATGTTTCCAATCTATTTTAAGAAGAGGAAAAGGAAAGATATAAATTATAAATATCCATATATTCATATTGTTAAGAGGTGATGATAAGATGGAGTTTGAGACGCTGGAAATAAAAGTTCCGAGGGAGTTGTTAATAGGAATAGAAAAGGATAAATTTGTGGAAGAGATGAAACTTTTCACGGCGATGAAACTGTACGAAATGAACGCCTTATCTTTGGGAAAGGCGGCGGAATTGGCGGGGAAAAATAAAGAAGTATTTATGGAAGCGTTATCAGAGCATGGAATAGAGGTGGTAAGGTATTCAAAAGAGGAACTAAATGATGAGATAAAATTTTTGAAGGGAATAAAAGGGATTAAATGAAAATAGTATCTAATTCCTCTCCTTTAATCGCACTTGCAAAAATTAGGAAGCTGGGTATATTGAGAGAAGAAGTTGTTATCCCAAAGGCGGTTTTTGATGAAATAACCAAATCTAAGAAAGAATATGCGAAGGAATTGTATGAATGGGGCAAAGATAGGGTTGCCGAGGTGAAGAACAGCAGTTGAATATTTGGAGATGATAGTGGACAAAGGAGAAGCGGAAATGATTACATTAGCCGAAGAGATGAACGCAGAAGCTGTGTTAATTGATGACTTAAAAGCAAGAAAAATAGCAAAACTTAGAGGATTAAACGTTATTGGAACGATAGGTGTTCTGTTAGATGCAAAGGAGAAAGGGGTCATAAAGGAATTGAAGCCATTGTTGGACGAGCTAATAGAAAAGAGAATTAGGATACGCAGAGAACTTTATGACCATGCCTTGGAGTTGGCTAACGAAAAATGAAAATAGTCCACTGGAACATCTCAAAAAAATCGCATCCAATGTATGCACTGCGGAAGTATGAGGATGCGTTATTCAGCCATATAAAGGAGCTGAGGCAAGAGTGGGATATAGGAAGAATATGGCGAAGTGATGGAAAGATTCTTGGGAGCACCGTCTTCTCATGGTTTTTCTATAAAAGCAACAATGCTGATATAGTGCATGCAACTTCGCAGACCGTAGCTCCTGCCGTTTATTTCAGACTTAAGAAATCAAAGAAATTTATCGTAACTGTGCATGATTTAGCACCGCTGGTGTATCCTTCCGAAATAACTGATGTTTCAATGAAAATACAGTTCATGCTCACGCCAAGAGCGCTGAAAAAAGCGGACAGGATAATAGCAATATCAGAATTTACGAAGGGGGAGATAATGAGATTACTGGGGATAGAGGAGGAAAGAATAAGCGTTGTTTACCAAGGCGTTGACCATAAGAGATACAAGCCGATGGACAAGATTGAATGCAAGAGGAAGTTTGGGTTGAATCCGGAGGAGAAACATATATTGGTTGTATCGTCTAACATAGAGCACAAGCGAATGGATTTAGCGAAAAAGATATTTAATTATATACGGTCAATAAGAGAAGATGTGAAGATGATAAAGGCGGGGTATGGAGAATTGCTGGAAGGGGACGGGGTGATAAGCGTGGGATGGGTGCCTGAGGAGCGGATGCCGCTGCTATTCAACGCTGCGGATGTTTTCCTGCACACGAGCGAATACGAGGGCTTCGGCTTGCCGGTGCTCGAGGCGATGGCGTGCGGCACGCCAGTCGTTGCGTTTAAAAAGGCGAGTATACCCGAAGTATTAGGAAATTGCGGGCGCTTGGTCGAGTCAGGCGACGGAGAAGGTGTGGTGAAGGCGTTTGTTGATAAAATCCTTGAGATGATGGACAAGGGTAAAGATTGGAGGGCTGTGGAGCGTAGCAAGATGTTTTCTTGGAGGAAGACGGCTGAGGAGACGATAAAAGTGTATGGAGAGTTGATAAGGGATGAAGGTGCTTAACATTTCACGGCTCAAACTGAACGATAAGCACAACTACTACGGAGGAGCTATTGGGAATATTGCCTACAATTTAATGCGCTCGCTTGCCGAGCTGGGAGTGGAAATTGTGACTTTTACTGAAGGTGTTGATTTAGAAAGAGAACCGCCCGAAAATCTAAAATTTATCGAGGCACATTCGTTCAGGGAGATTTTGCAAAAGACGAGCAAGCTCCTTGATGAAGAAAAATTTCAAGTTGTAACACACTTTTATTTTCATGAACCCGAATTCAATCCAGTTGCAAAGTTTGTTAAGAGGCGAGGGATTCCGTTCGTCATAGGCATGTGCGAGCTTCCGCATCCCCGCCTCAATGACGAGGTTAGTGGCATCTTGAAAATTCGTCCGGTGAGAATTTTGGGGAAATATTGGGTCTTGCCGAAGTTTAAAGAGACTCTAAGGCTTTGCGACGGCTTAATCGTTGTGAATGAAGCGGCGAAGGCGTATTATGGTCAATTCGTGGAAGAGGGCAAAATCCGAGTCATCCCCTACGGCGTAGATTTGGAGCGTTTTCGCTACGCTCCTCTACCAGATACACCGAGGATCCTGACGGTGAGCAGACTTATAAAGAGGCGAGGAGTTGATTATTTAGTGAGGGCGATGCCTGAGATACTGCGGGAATCCCCGAAAGCGGAACTTCACTTTGTTGGCGAGGGGGCAAGAAAGGAAATTTTAAGAAAATTGGCTGAAAAATTGGGCGTGGCTTCAAAGGTCTTTTTCCATGGAAACGTTCCGGCAGAGGAGCTTGTTAAGCTTTATAGGGATTGCTATGTATTCTGCCACTTGTCTTTTGCAGATGGCTGGAATCAGCCGGCTTTAGAAGCTATGGCTACGGGTAGGCCGGTGGTATGTACAAATGCTCCGCATAATAGTATGGTTGATGATGGTGAAACGGGTTTTCTTCTTCCATTTGGGGATGTTGAAGAGTTGGTAGAAAAATTAATGAGGCTCGTTAAAGATAGGAGATTGGCTGAGAGAATGGGTGCAAAATCTCGAAAGAAGGCTGAAAATGAATACGACTGGGGAAATATTGCAAAAAGGTATTACAAAGTTTTTGAATGACCTTCACATACAACATACACAATGTTTTAAAGATACAATCTGATGTTCGGTTGATGAACTATGCGTTCCACAAATACTTTCTCTCAGATGAGACAGATGATCCAGACATTATTATAAGAATTGCTAAAGATATTGAAAAACCAAAGGGGTTGAGTAGACATGATAGATGGTTTTACGGAAAAGAGGGGGAAGATTTGGTCTACTACGAGGACAACTTACTCGGAATGAATGACAAAGTTCTCGTAAAAAATATAAAAGAAAAACCTACGGAAATAATAGTAACAAAGTCTGTGCTTAAGTTTACACCCCGTTCGAGAGGTAGCCTATCTGACTTGATTGAAGCAATTATTGACTTAAAACTTTCAAAAACAGGGTTCGCAACATTACATGCTGGAACTTTATCAAAAAATGGTTTGGCGGTTGTTCTGACAGGGTTCCCAAATGTGGGAAAGACGCTTTGCACGCTTTACCTTTTAAAGAATGGTTTCAAATACATGGGAGATGATAACGGGATGATAGATAAGGATGGTAATGTTTACTGTTACCCTTCAACATCTTCAATTGGCTACCATGATTTCCTCAAGTTCATAGAGCCTGACGACATCGGGCGATTTAGATATTACAAGCATTTAATCAGGGTTCTTCCGATGAGGGTAAAGATTGTGGAACGTCTGTTCAATTATCCTGAGATATATCTACCAGATATCAAAAGGTATGGACAGGAAGATAAAGCAAAAGCCAAGGT
>JAGGSF010000113.1 GCA_021159235.1 Deltaproteobacteria bacterium
CAATTCCCCAAACCTATTTTCAGCCTACAGTCATTAACTTCTAAGTAAATATTCTGTATACAACGATGTTATAAAGCTGGTAATGGTGGAGAGTATTAAAACTCCAATTATAACGAGTATAATGGTGACAACTTTGCCGGTTTGGGTAGAGGGAGTAATATCTCCGTAACCAAGCATAGGTATGGTCTGTATAACCCAGTATAGAGAATCAAATATGGTTTTAAACTGGGTATTGGATTTATATTCAGTAAGGTATATAACTATGGAGAATGAAAAGACCACAAAGAGGATTACTACGAGTATAGTTATAGCTTCAGCTGTTCTTTTCTTTATGACAGGTTTCATTCCTGGAAACAAATGGCTGTGGTATGTTATTTTAATTAATCTGCTTATGACAATTAAGAAAGAAAGGGGTTTGGGTAAAGTGTAGTAGGGAATGAATGATAGGATATCTGTTATCGTTCTGAATTTAAAGGCAGGATGTAGCCACAGTCTTAAGAGAAACTCTATACAGAGAAGGATGCATGTGCATTTTTCAATCGTTTTACAATGAATCTTTAAGCCTGCTGTAGCTGTTCCTCCCTCATAGGCTGTTATAGAGAAGAGAGAAACAATGATAATTATTATTATGGTAATGTTGAAATATCTGTTCTGTGAAACATCTTGAAGAAGATTCTTAAATTTTTTCATTGAGGGATATTTTTTGCATAGTTTTCTACTTCTCTGACAAATTTCTCTATTAACTGTGATTCTGGCACTTTTTCTTTTATTTTCCCTTTAACCACGATTAATCCGAATTTTTTTCCACCACAGATTGCTAAATCTGCCTCCCTTGCCTCCCCCATTGCATTGACCATACAACCCATAACGGCTATTTTGATGGGTTTTTTGATATGGGATAACCTCTTTTTAAGCGTATCTACAAGAGGTATGAGATTTATCTGTATGCGCCCGCAAGTAGGACAGGAGACGATATCTACACCATGTTTTTTTCTTAAATGCAGAGAGGATAAGATTTCATAAGCTGCATCTACTTCCTTTACGGGATGTTCTGAGAGGGATACCCTGATTGTATCTCCAATGCCTTCTCTTAAAAGAGTGCCTAAAGCAACACTGGATTTTGTTATCCCTTCTTGCAGGGGGCCTGCTTCCGTAAGTCCAATGTGCAGGGGATAATCTATGAGTTTTGATATCTTTTCATTGGTAATGATGGTTGTTTTTACATCGGATGATTTTATGGATACCTTTATTAGGGTGAAACCTTCATCTTCAAATTTCCTTACCCAGTTATGTGCGCTTTCTACCATTGCATCAGCGCTCGGCCATCCATATTTGTCCAGCATACTTTTTTCTAAAGAACCCGAATTTACACCTATTCTAATAGGAGTACCTCTTTCCTTTGCTACTTCTATTATCTCCTTTACCTTTTTCCAGGAACCTATGTTTCCAGGATTTATCCTTATTCCATCTACTCCTGCATTTATAGATGAAATCGCAAGACGATGCTGGAAGTGAATGTCGGCAATGATAGGTACAGGACTATTCTTTTTTATCTCTTTTATGGCAGATACCGCTTCATCATCCATTATTGTACACCTTACAATTTCACAACCTGCCTCATGTAATTCGTTTATTTGAGCTAAAGTTTGTTTGATGTTTCTGGTATCCGTTTTAGTCATAGACTGGACAGAGATAGGTGCATCTCCTCCTATGTATACATTTCCTATCTTTATTTTCTTTGTCCTTCTTCTACTTATCCATTCCATTTTATTTCATGAAGAGTCGTGATAGGTCGTTGTAAAAGGCAAATGCCATAAGTAAAATTAAAATGGTTAGGCCAATGTTTTGCGCAACTATCCGTGTATTTAAGGGAACCGGTTTTTTTCTTATAGCTTCTATGGTGAGAAATGTTAAATGTCCCCCATCTAAAACAGGGATGGGTAGAAGATTCAAAACACCTAAGTTGATACTAATTATAGCTGCTAAAGCCAGAAACGTAGAGAAACCGGATGCTGCGGCTTTAGACGCAATTTCAACGATTAATATAGGTCCTCCCACCGAGGAAGCAGGAATGGCTCTTTCAATGAGCCTTACAATACCCAATATGGTTATCTTTGTGATGTAAATTGTTCTGCAAATCCCCCTTTCTATACTTTTAAAGATATTCAGTCTTTGTATAGTTGTTTCTCCTGAAGGCATAATACCGATAATACCTATCTTTTTCTTGTAACCCAGAAGGTCTCTTATTTCAGTAAGGCGTGGTGTGATGGATGTTTCTATTATTTTTCCATTCCTTTTGATACTTAGAGTGATGCTTTTTCCTGCATTTTTTTTGATGATATTTGAGAGTTCTTCCCATGTTTTTATATTCTTTTTATCTATAGCAATGATCTCATCTCCCTTTTGTATTTTAGCGAAATAGGCGGGGGTATCCTTTTTGACCTTTCCTATTACCGGTTTGAGTGTGGGAACACCAACGGTATACACGATAGTAAAAAACAATACAGCGGATAGTATATTGAACATTGGGCCGGCGAGAATGATGAGAAAACGCTTGTACAGTTTTTGGTTGCAGAATGCTCGTTCATCTAAATCTTCCTCTTCTTCTGGATTTTCTCCTTTTAATTTTACGTATCCTCCCAATGGAATAGCAGAAAGCACATATTCTGTTTCCTTCCCCTTTTTCCTCAATATAACGGGACCGAATCCGATGGAAAATCTTTCTACAAACACATGAAACAGTTTTGCTATAGAGAAATGTCCCGTTTCATGAATTAAAATAATAATAACAAGGGCGACCAGTCCGTAAATAATGCCCATTATATGTTCCCTTTATATCTTTTTATATTCTTTATTATCTCATCGGTAAAGTTCTTTACATCATAAATAGAATTTATCATTTTCCCTCCAAAAATATGGATTGATTTTTCCAGTATGTCAAATATCTTGTCAAATGTGATTTTTCTGTTTAAGAACAGTTCTACCGCTGCTTCATCAGCGGCGTTTAAAACGATTGCATAATTTTTATCTTCATTTTGTAAGGCATATTTGGCTAAGGTAAGGGTATTGAATCTTTCTTCATCCGGTTTTTCAAAGGTTAGAGGTTGCATCTCATCGAAGGATAGAGCATTGATTTCGTTGCCTCTCTGAGGGTAGAACAGGGAATAGCTTATAGGTATGCGCATATCGGGAGGTGCCATCTGGGCTATTATGGAACCGTCCTTAAATTCTACCGCTGAATGTATCATGCTTTGAGGATGGATTACCACATCTATTCTTGAAGGTTTGATGTTGAATAACCACCGGGCCTCGATCATTTCAAAGCCTTTGTTCATCAATGTTGCAGAATCAATGGTAACCTTTTTACCCATAATCCAGGATGGATGCTTTAGAGCATCTTCTTGAGAGATATATGAAAATTCTTGTTTCGGCGTATGCAAAAATGGACCACCGGAGGCAGTAAGGATTAGTCTTTTTACATCTCTCTTTTTTCCCGCTCTTAAACATTGGAACAGTGCACTGTGTTCTGAATCTACGGGGATGATTTCGGCCTGATTTTCTCTTGCTTTTTTCATAATATGTTTGCCCCAGGCAACCAGGGATTCTTTATTTGCCAGAGCCAGCCTCCTTTTGCTTTGAATGGCTGAATAGGTAGGAAATAGCCCTGCAGTGCCTGACAGTGCGTTGATCACAATATGTGCTTCGGGATGGGAGGCAAGCTCACACAGACCCTCTTCTCCGTAAGTGATTTTTATATGTGATGGGATTTCTTCTTGTAGTTTGATTTTGTCTTTTTTTGTTTTAACCACAACAATTTTAGGGTTGAGGAAACTCACCTGTTTTTTGAGAAGTTCTATATTTCTATAACCAGAAATACCCAGGACTCTAAATTTATGTGGATAGCGCATTATCACTTGAATGCTACTTTTTCCTACTGAACCGGTTGAGCCTAAGATAACGATATTTTTCATTTTATCAGTATGTTTAGATAGTATACAGCAGGTATGGCAAAAGATAAACTGTCCAATCTATCCAGTATTCCCCCATGACCGGGAAGCAATTTTCCAGAGTCCTTTTTTCCGAAGATCCTTTTTGGAACAGATTCGGCCAGGTCGCCCAGAATACCTGCTATGTTGGCCGCAAAACAGAATAAAAATCCGTGTATCAGTTCTATACTGAATATACCGGATAAGAAAGCTACTGCAGTTCCCATAATTACCCCTGAAATTGCACCTTCTATAGTTTTGTGCGGACTTATATGCGGTGAGAGGTGATGTTTCCCCCATTTTTTTCCAGCAAAAAGAGCAGCAGTGTCGCCTGTCCATATGGAGAATAAGATTAGAATCAGAATTTCTCTTCCATTGTTCACTGTAGCTAATTTGTAAAAATAGGTGTATAGGAGTATGTAGAACACGCCAGAGAGATAAAATGCCTTTTTAAGAACACTTTCTCTTTGCACATTTTCGAAATTCAGTAGCAGGTGAATGACCATGATGCCCGATATAACAGGTTTTACAAGAGAGGGGAAACGCATAATCGAAATGCTAAGGAAGATGGAGAGCAAAATATAGAAGGCTTTTACCGTGTTTATCTTGCCATCCAGTCTTAACCATTCTACCATTCCCAATATAGAAACGGCAGTTACTGTTAAAAATATGATTGTCAAACTACATTTGAGAAAAATGAATATGAGGATAAGGCCGAAGACGATAGCGGTAATTGTGCGTTTTAACACTTATATCCTTCCGAATCGCCTTTTGCGGTGCTGGAAGTTTATTATTGCTCGATAGAAATCTGCTGCAGAGAAATTTGGCCACATCTTAGGAGAAAAGTATAGTTCTGTATATGATAACTGCCACAGGAGAAAGTTGCTTATCCTTTTTTCTTTACCTGTTCTTATAAGAAGATCCGGGTCAGGCAAAGGACTTGTGTTAAGGTTCAGAGAAAATGTTTTCTCATCTATATCTTTTATACTCATCCTTCCATTTCTTACCTGTTTTGCAATATTTCGTGTGGCATTTAATATATCCCATTTTCCTCCATAGTTTATAGCTACGTTTAGAATCATTTCATCGTACTTTTCCGTTTTTTTCTGAGCATTTTCCAAGGCGTTTATAAGTCTTTTGGGTAGTTCTTCGATTTTCCCCATTACTCTGAATCTTATTTTATTCTTCATAAGATCGGGCAAATACCGCCTTACATTTTGAGAGATGAGTTCTAACAGGAAATTCACTTCTTCTTTAGGTCTTTGCCAGTTTTCTGTAGAAAATGCAAAGATGGTTAAAATGGGGATCCCTATATTTCTTGCTGTTTTTACGATTGTTTCTGTTGTTTTTATCCCTTTCATGTGTCCGTAGATGCGCGCTTTTTTCTGTGTCTCTGCCCATCTGCCGTTTCCATCCATTATAATGGCTATATGCGTTGGCAGATTGTTTTTGTCTATCTGGGATAGGAGTTTTTCTTCATTCATGAGGTAGAGAGTATTTCTTTTCCCTTCTTTTCCACAATATCCGTGATTTTTTTTATGTATTGGTCAGTGAGCTTTTGTATTTCACCTATTACTCTCTTACAATCATCTTCCGAAATTTCCTTCCCTTTTTCTCTTTCCTTCAGTGTATTGTTTGCTTTTTTTCTTATGTTTCTTATGCTCGTTTTATATTTTTCTGCATCTTTCTTTATCTCTTTTATAATCTTGTTCTTATCTTCTTCGGTTAGAGGGGGTATATTCAGTCTTATTACTCTTCCATCGTTTATAGGTGTAATGCCAATATTCGTTTTAAGAATGGCTTTTTCTATGTCCTTTATAATGTTGGGGTCCCAGGGTTGGATAACGATATGGGTAGCATCAGGGACAGAGACGAGGGCTACCTGTTTTATAGGGGATTCTGCTCCATAACAGGAGACAGGGATGTTTTCAACCAGACTTGCTTGAGCTCTACCTGTCCGTACTGTTTTTATATATCTTGTAAATGATGTAAGCGTTTTTTCCATCTCTTTTTTCACCTTATCAATGAGCTCTTTCATAAGCGTTTCCTATTTTAATAGCGTTCCTACCTTTTCACCCAGTACAGCTTTCTTCAACACATCCTTTTTATTCATATTAAACACAACAATAGGCATGGAATTATCCATACATAGAGATGTAGCTGCAGCGTCTATGAGCTTTAACCCCTTATCTATTACCTGCAGGTAACTGATTGTATCGTATTTTACTGCATCTTTGTAAATTAAAGGATCCTTGTCGTATATACCATCCACCTTTGTTGCTTTAAATATCACTTCTGCTTTTATCTCTAATGCTCTCAAGGCTGCTGCTGTATCTGTGGTGAAGTAAGGACTGCCTGTTCCGGCTACAAATATAACAATTCTTTTCTTTTCTAAGTGTCTCAATGCTCTCCTTCTAATGTAAGGTTCTGCTATTTCTCTCATTTCTATGGCAGACATAATCCGGGTTTGGAGGGAGAGTTTTTCCAGTGCATCCTGCAGAGCAAGCCCGTTTATTACTGTAGCTAACATGCCCATATAATCTGCCGATGCTCTATCCATACCCTGTGTTGAACCCTTTATTCCACGGAAGATATTTCCTCCGCCAATAACGATAGCTATCTGCACCCCTAAGCTCCAGGTATCATAAATATTTCTGGCAATTCTGTTTAGGGTATTAAGATCTATGCCAAATTCACGGGAACCCATCAACGCTTCTCCGCTTAGTTTAAGCAATATCTTTCTATACTTCAGTTGCATTAAACCTTTCCTACTTCAAAACGAACAAATCTACGTACAGAAACATTCTCTCCCAATTTACTAATGTATTGGGCAATATATTCTTTCACCGTTATTGTTTCATCTTTTATAAATGGTTGCTCTAAAAGACATGTTTGTTTAAAATATTTATTTATTTTCCCTTCTATTATCTTTTCTACTACTTGAGGAGGTTTATTTTCTTTTAGTAATTGTTCTTTATAGAAGGATTTTTCTTTTTCTATTATGTCTTGAGGCACATCTTCTATTTTTACATACAGCGGTGACATAGCTGCAACTTGCATGGTAAGATCCTTCAGGAGTGTATTAAATTCATCTGTGTTGGCTACGAAGTCTGTTTCGCAATTTAGTTCCAGCAGTACACCTACCTTTCCTCCAAAATGTATATAAGACCCTATTTTTCCTTCTTTTGCTATGCGTGATGCCTTTTTCTGTGCCTCAGCCAAGCCTTTTTCTCTTAATTTGAGGATTGCTTTTTCCATATTTCCCTGTGTTTCTTGAAGCGCTTTTTTACAAGCCATCATACCTGCTCCCGTTATATCTCTTAACTGCTTGACTGATTGCGCGGAAATTTCAGCCATTCAACTCCTCCTCTTTTGTTTCCTCTTTTTTTTCTTCTATTTCTTTTTCTATTTTGGCTTGACCTTCCATGATACATTCTGTGATCTTATCGACAACCAATTTTATTGATCTTATGGCATCATCATTACCGGGGATAACATAGTCTATGGGGTCGGGATTACAGTTTGTATCTACTAAAGCTACAATAGGAATATTCAATATATTTGCTTCATGCACTGCCAGTGATTCCCTTTTTACATCAATAACAAACAGAGCCCCAGGTAATTGTTTCATATTTCTTATGCCTGCAAGATATTTTTCAAGTTTTGCTTTCCTTTTAAGAATTCTCTTTGCCTCTTTTTTCGGTAATTTGTCTATTTCCTTTTCCAACTCCTCTAATCTGTTTAGTTTTTCAATACTCTTCTGGATTGTTTTGAAGTTTGTGAGCATTCCTCCTAACCATTTTTCGTTTACATATGGCATGTTGCATTTTTCAGCGCACTCTTTTATAGTCTCTTTCCCCTGTTTTTTTGTGCACACAAAAAGGATATCTTTGCCCTGTGCCGCTATCTCTTCTACAAACTCACATACTCTCTTAAAGCAATCAATAGTTTTTTGCAAATCTATTATGTGGATTCCTTTACGAGCGGCGAAGATATATGGTTTCATCTGTGGGTTCCATCGCTTTACCTGATGACCGAAGTGAACACCTGCTTCCAGTAACGCTTTCATTGAAATTGGCGTCATAAAAACCTCCTTCAGGATCTTCCTCCGCGCGGGAACAAGCCTATTTTCGCCTCCTTCAGGATAGCCCGCACGTGTGTTTTTTCTTGTTTATAGCATAACAGAAGTAATATTACAAGTAAGCTATTCTAATTCTATAATCAGATCCCCTGTTTCTATGTTTTCTTTTTCTTTTAAATGTATCTTTTTTACCCTTCCTTCACATTTGGCAACAATTTTTGTTTCCATCTTCATTGCCTCTGTAATGGCTACTATATCGCCTTTTTTTACATGTTGACCTTCAATTGCATTGATTCTTATTATCTTTCCGGGCATGGTGGCACATATGTGTTTTATATTTTCAGGGTCTCCTTTTATGTTTTGCTTTACCAAAACTTCTGTTTTTTTGTCTTTTACCTTTATGGTGCGTTGCGGTCCATTCAATTCAAAGTATACAGTTCTTTCACCCTTTTCATCACATGGCCCCACCGATATAAATCTTATGAATAATTTCTTCCCGGGTTCTATAACTACATTTGTTTCTTCATTATGTTTTAGTGGATAAAAGAAGTCTTTGGTGCAGAGTTTTGTCACATCTCCATATTCATCGTTAAACTTTATATAATCCTCAAATACATCAGGATAAAGGGCATAGGAGATAAGCTCGCGGAATTTAAAATCTCTTTTGTACTTTTCTTTTAACTTTTTCCTTGCTTTTTCAAAATCAAATGGAGGGAGTAATTTTCCCGGTCGCTCATCTATTGGTGTTTCACCTTTTAATACCTTTTTTCTCATGCCTTTGGGCAAGAAACCACCATAAGGTTGTCCCAGTAAGCCTTTATAGAAATCCATTACCGATTGAGGCAGAGAAAGTTCATCTGCTCTTTCTTTAAAATCTTCTATACTAAGATTGTTTCTTACCAGGAATAACGCTAAATCACCAACCACTTTTGATGATGGTGTAACCTTTATAATATCTCCTAAGGCCCGATTTACCTCGGCATACATCTTTTTTACCTCTTCCCATCTATCTATAAGTCCCAATGCTGTTACCTGCGGTTTTAGGTTGCTGTATTGACCACCTGGTATTTCATGAGTGTATACCTCTGCCGTTGATGCTTTAAGATCACTTTCAAATGGATAGTAATATGTTCTTACTCTTTCCCAGTAATCGGATATTTCATCTAATTTTTCTTTATCCAGAGAGCTTTTTCTTCTGGTATGAGCAATGGCACTTACAATGGAATTCATATTTGGTTGACTGGTCAACCCTGACATAGAACTGATAGCTGCATCTACGATGTCCACTCCTGCTTCGATGGCTAAAAGTATAGCTGCTTCTCCATTGCCGCTGGTGTCATGGGTGTGAAAGTGAATGGGTTTTTCTACTTCTTGTTTTAGGGTTTTTATAAGTTTTTTTGCGGCATAGGGTTTACATAATCCAGCCATATCTTTTATACAGATAATGTCTACATCCATTTTTTCCAATTCTTTTGCTAAATCTACATAATACTTTAAATTGTATTTTTCTCTGTTCTTATCCAGAATATCTCCGGTATAACAGATGGCGGCCTCACATATTTTCCCTTGTTTTTTTACCTCTTCTATGGATATTTTCATTTGTTCTATCCAGTTAAAACAATCAAATATTCTGAACACATCTATACCGCAGGACGAAGCTTCTTTTATAAATGCTCTAATAACATTGTCGGGATAATTGGAGTATCCTACAGCATTCGATCCCCTTAAAAGCATCTGGAACAATATGTTTGGTATTTTTTCTTTTAGCTCTTCTACTCTTTTCCATGGGTCTTCTCTTAAGAATCTATAGCAGACATCGAATGTTGCTCCTCCCCACATCTCTATTGAAAAGAGCTTCGACATCCAATGGGATGTGGCTTCTCCTACATTTAGCATATCGTGCGTTCTTATGCGGGTAGCTAAGAGTGATTGATGTGCATCACGGAATGTAGTATCTGTAAACAGAACCTCATCTGTATTTTTTATCCATTCTATCACTCCCTTTACACCCTTTTCTTCTAAAATATTTCTCGAACCTTTAGGAACATCCTTGTCTTTTATCTCTATCCTTTTTATTTCTGGCAACACGATATCTTCATTTATCTTTATATCTTCTCTTCCGTTTACTATATTGTTTCCTAAGAATGAGAGCAGCTTTGTTGCTCGGTCTTTTCCTGCTTCTGGTTTGAGTAATTCAGGATGTCTTTCTATAAATTCTGTACAGAAATACTCCTCTAAAAAAGCTTTTGATTTTAGCACATTGAGCAGGAAGGGAATATTTGTCTTTACACCTCTTATTCTGAATTCATTCAAAGCTCTTATCATCTTTTTTACTGTTTGTTCAAATGTCAGTCCCCATGAGGTTACCTTAACTAACAGTGAATCGTAATAGGGTGTAATGCGTGCGCCGGTGTAAGCTGATCCTCCATCCAACCTTATGCCAAATCCAGCTGGTGATCTGTAAGCTTCCAATACTCCTGTATCGGGCATGAAGTTATTTTCCGGGTCCTCTGTTGTAATTCTACACTGAAGTGCGTACCCTCTTCTTTTTATATTCTCCTGTTTGAGATTGAGTTTTTCCCCATCTAATCTCTCTCCCTCTGCTATGTATATCTGGCAATGGACAATATCAATACCTGTAATTCTCTCTGTTACCGTATGTTCTACTTGAATACGGGGATTTGTTTCCAAGAAATAATAGTTGAAGTCTTCATCCATCAAAAATTCAAATGTACCTGCATTTACATAATTGGATGCTTTTGCCATCTTTATTGCATCTCTATATAGATTTTGAAGAACACCTTCTGGAATGTTTCTGGCAGGTGCCATTTCCATCATCTTTTGATGTCTTCTCTGGATAGAGCAGTCTCTTTCATAGAGGTGAACGACATTTCCATATTTATCTGCTAAGATCTGCACTTCTATGTGTTTGGGTTTTTCTATGCGCTTTTCAATGAATACATCGGAGTTACCAAAGGCCTTTTCTGCTTCTCTCTTTGCAGATTCAAAATTCTCCAGTAGTTCTCTTTCATTTCTTATAATTCTCAGACCTCTTCCACCACCACCTTTGGATGCTTTGAGCATTACAGGATAACCAAACTCCTCAGCAAAACCCACAGCTTCATCTACATCCTTTAAGGCTTTTTCAGAACTAGGTATCACAGGTACGTTACATCGTTCCGCCACCTCTTTGGATTTTAATTTATCTTCAAATAGCCTTAGTGTTTCCGGTTCCGGACCTATGAATATTATGTGGTTTTCTCTGCATTTTTCTGCGAACTCTGCATTTTCTGCCAAGAAACCGTATCCTGGATGTATAGCGTCAACGCCTTTTCGCAACGCAAGCTCAATTATTTCATCCATGGAGAGATAAGCCTCTACAGGGTCTTTGTCTTTGCCTATCAGGTATGTCTCATCCATTTTAAATCTATGTAAAGAATACTTATCTTCATCTGAATAGATGCCTATTGTTCTTATGCCCAGTTCATTGCCCGCACGGGCTATTCTTATGGCAATTTCTCCCCTGTTTGCTATGAGCAATTTTTTAATTTTTTTACTCACAGTTTACTTTTATCATACTACTTTGTGTTTGTCAATTTTGCCCTGGAACTCTTAAACTTTATACGAATTGAACAACCGGTAAATCCGTACAACCTGTATAGATTGTTCAGGATATACCTCTTGTAATTTTCTGTAATCTCTTCTGGTTTTGTAGTAAACAGGATGAATGTTGGCGGAGATATACTTACCTGTGTAGTATATTTAATCTTTATTTCTTTTCCTTTTTTAGAAAATGGAGGGTATCTTTGGATTACCTTCTGTATATCTTCATTTAATCTGGCAGTGGGTATTCTTGTTTTATATGCTTCTAATATTTTTTCTATCCAATGCAGAACTTTGCCAATATTTCTTCGTTCTACAGCGACTGTATGAACAATAGGAACATAGCTTATGAAGGAGAGCTCTTT
>JAGGSF010000077.1 GCA_021159235.1 Deltaproteobacteria bacterium
TCATCACAGCCACTCTATCTGCAAGGGAAAATACCTCTTCAAAATTGTGCGTCACATGAACTATAGTAGTTTTAGTGATAGAATGTATCCTTTTTAACTCTTGCCTCAATCTATCTCTGGTCTGCATATCCAATGCAGATAAAGGCTCATCCAGAAGCAAAGCATACGGTTCTATCACCATCGCCCGGGCTATGGCAACCCTCTGTTTCTCGCCTCCGCTTAGAGTGCCGGGATAACGATGAAGTAGATGGTAAATATTCAACAATTTTGAACTTTTCTCCACTTTATCTTTGATTATTTCTTTCGGGGTCTTTCTTAACCTTAATCCAAAAGCAACATTCTGTTCCACATTTAGATGAGGAAAAAGCATATAATCCTGATAAACCATACTGATATTTCTATCCTTTGGTGGAACATATGTGATATCCTTGCCAGCCATAAGTATCCTTCCTTTATCAGGACGGTAGATGCCGGCTATCGTCTCCAGTAAAATGGTTTTTCCGGCCCCGGTAGGCCCCAATATCATGAAATATTCACCATCTTTTATATCAAAGCTGATATCTCTTAAGAAAAATTCACCCAAATTTTTAGATATATTTTCAATTTCTATCATCTTTAATACAGGCGAGCAATGCCACCATACCTTTCAAATACAAACAGAGAGACAATGGATATAATAATCAAGATAGTTGCAGCAGCTATAGCCAGATTCAATTCTCCACAGGACATGTTCAAATACAGCGAGATAGGCAATGTCTCTGTTTTCATTCGTGTTGCCCCGGCAACCATAAGGGCTGCTCCAAATTCCCCTATTGCTTTAGACCAGGTTATGATGGAGCCAGCTAAAAGACCCCCTTTTGACATTGGAAGCAATACTTTCCAGAATGCCTGCGTATCATTACAGCCCAATGTCTTTGCAACATACTCATATCTTGGATTTATACTTTCGAATGTTGACCTCATTATGCGCAGCATAAACGATATATTTACAAAAAACTGAGCAATAATAATACCCAACGGTGTAAAGACGAAATTTATTCCCAGAGAAGCCAGTGCTTTCCCAAATGGTGTTGTACCAAATAAGAGTAAAAGTCCCACTCCTGCCACCACCGGGGGTAATGCCAGAGGAATATCCAAAATGGTATTGATAAAGTTTTTCCCACGAAATTTATATCTGGCAAGGGCATAGGATGCAGGAATGGAAACAACAATGCATAAAAAAGTAGAAATAATAGATGTTATCAAACTCAGCCTTATAGCAAACTGTATCTCCTTAGAGATAATATCCGTTATTAAAGCACTAAGAGTTGTATGGGTAACAACACAAAAAATCACCGCTAATATAAATATTGTAAGCAATAAAGCAAAGCATAATGTAAAAATCTTAAATCCTGATTGTTTCAATCTATTTAACATCTGCATTCCTAATCTCCTCTATGCTTGCCAGATTCACCTCTAACCATGTCCAGATGCGGATTACTAAGCCAACCGTTCTTTGCATCATCTCTATTGTCAAATAAAGACACAAAGGGTTTAATATCAAGAAGCGGTGTCCCATCCAGAATATCCACCTCGCTGATTTCCAGTATGTTCCCTTTGACCTTCTCTAACTTTACGACAGACAACCCAATGGGATTGGGTCTATTGAAATGCCTTATGGAGAAAATCCCATGTTGCTCATCTTCTAAAAATGGCTTCGAAATCAAAGAATATCCATTGGAGAGATGAAAATGATAAATAAGAATGAGATGTGAAAACCCCTCGATATCTTTTAATCCCTGGATATATTGAGGAAACACCTCTACCTCACCTTTTGCATCCTTAGCAAAAACCCCCTGAATAGGCGTGTTTTTCTTTTCAGTAAATTCCGAATGTATAATTCCTATAGGCTTGTATCTTATCTCATCCATATCCTTCACTTTTTATACTTTGGATCTGGATACGCTGTGAAACCACACTCTTTGAATATATTCTTTCCCTCAGAAGATGCAACAAAATCCACAAACCTTTTTGCTATTTTCTTATGTTTAGAAAATGTCAGCCTGCCGATGGGTATTACCTTTATGATATTTTCCTCTTTGGGTATCTCTATAATGTCCGTTTTATCCTCTGTCCCCAGCAATGAGGCTTTCCAGATTATGGATGCATCAGCCTGCCCCATACACATATAAACGACTAATTCGTTTACTGTCGCAGCGATGGCAATTACATTCTTTTGCACCCCTTTGTAAATCTTGTTTTTCTTCAGTATTTTATTCCCCAATTTACCAATGGCACAAGCTTTCGGATCTCCCAGGATTACTCTTACCCCGGGTTTTATGAGGTCTTTCAAACTTTTTATATTCGCAGGATTTCCTTCAGGAACCACTATTACCGGTATATGATACGCCACAGGTTTTTCATAATCCACAAATCCTTTCTCTTTTGCTTTTTCAATATACATCGTTGCCCCTGGCATATAACAATCGCCCTTTCTTGTCAGTTCCATCTGAGACAGGAGAGTATTGGAACCGGCATAATTGTATCTCACAGATACGCCATATTTCTTCTCAAAAGCTCTTCCTATTTTATCCATCGGTTTTCTCATCCCCGCACCACAATAAACAGTAATTACATCCTTTGCCCATCCAGAGCTTGTAAACAAGAAAATAAAAACCAACACATACAAAAATTTAAGCATAAAGCACCTCCTGCAATAGTTCTCAGATTATACCATATTGTCTTAGATTGTCAATAAAAATTACAAAAAAGGACTTTTTACAACTTAAATGGAGTTTATTTTCACATAATCATAGGATAGGTCTGTGGTCCACATCGTATAAGATGCATTACCGGAGTAAAGAGAGACCACAATATCTATATCTTTATTCTTCATATATGAAGAAACATCTATCTTATTTTCTCTTCCTCTATCAAAAACGGGTTTATCACCAACAGAGATGGAAAATCCCTGTTTAGAGAATGTTACACCCGAATATCCCACACAGGCTGCAATCCTGCCCCAATTTGCCCTCTCACCGAATAGAGCCGTTTTCACCAGCAAGGAATCTGCAATAGCTCTTGCACATCTTTGTGCTTCTTCCTCATTTTTTGCCTTATCCACTACAATCTTTACAACCTTTGTTGCCCCTTCCCCATCTTCTACAATCTTCAAGGCAAGCTCCATACATACCTTTTTTAAAACACCCAGAAATATATCATAGGCTTCATTTTCCTCTTTTATCTTACTGTTTTCTCCTTTGCAGGTAGAAAGCAAAAAACAGCTGTCATTAGTAGATGTATCCCCATCCACCGATATGCGATTGAAGGAAAGATCTACCGCCTCTTTCAATGCTTTACACAGCAAGTCCCTTTCTACATTCACATCAGTAAAGATAAAAGAAAGCATAGTAGCCATACAAGGACTAATCATGCCTGCCCCTTTCGCCATTCCTCCGATATGCACCTCTTTTCCGTCTATCTCAAATTCGTAGGCTACTTCTTTCGTCTTTGTATCGGTAGTTAAGATTGCCTCCGCTGCCAGATGACAGTTTTCTTCAGAGAAATCCAGATTTTTTAAAGAAGAAATAATCTTCTCATAAGGTAATCTTTCACCAATGATACCCGTAGAACACACTGCAACCTCATCTTTTTTTATATTCAATATTTTGCTGGTTTCCTCTACAATTCTTATTACCGCTTCTTTTCCCTCTTTGGTGCAAGCATTGGCATTGCCACTATTTACAACAATTGCCCTAAGTGGCTCATTTTTACTTAGAAGCTCAATATCATATACAACAGGCGCTGCCTTCACATTATTCTTGGTAAATGTTGCACACCACAGGCAGGGATAATCTGAAAACAAAACGGCTAAATCTAATTTACCATCTTTTTTAATGCCTGTTTTAGCTACTGCAGATTTTATTCCTTCAACCGCAGCTATACCTCTATCAACTCTTCTCATGGATAAAAAGGATAGGGAGCCAGTCCCTCCGTTTCTTCAATATTAAACATTATATTCATATTCTGAACAGCCTGCCCGCTGGCACCCTTTATGAGATTGTCAATAGCCGATACAAAGACAATCCTTCCATCTCTTACAAAGGCTCCTATATCACAAAAGTTTGTTCCTCTCACATCCTTTATCTGGGGCACATCTCTTCTTATTCTCACAAACGGTTCATCTTCATAAAACTCTTTTAATATTCTGTAAGCCTCTTCTTCCTTTATATTTTTATCTGTATTCGCATAAATGGTGGCGATAATACCCCTCATCGCAGGAACAAGATGGGGAACAAAGGTAAGTTTTATACTCCTGTGTGTATATCTTTTTATTACCTCTTCTATCTCCGGGGCATGCCTGTGTCCAGAAACAGCATAGGGATAAAAATTTTCTCCTACCTCCGAAAACTGTAGCTCTTCTTTTAATGTTTTCCCTGCACCACTCACCCCAGATTTACAATCGGCAACGATGTCATCCTGTATAACATTTTCCTCGATAAATGGAACGATAGGCAAAATACAGGCCGTGGAATAACAGCCCGGATTAGCCACAATCCGGGTTTTCTTTATCTCTTCCCTGTAAAGCTCTGGCAATCCATATATCGCCTCTTTCAAGAGATCCTTTGCTATATGCTTTTTTTTATACCATCTTTCATAGGTATCTACATCCTTCAGGCGAAAATCTGCACTGAGGTCTATAATTTTTGCCTTATGAATTTGCCTGGCAACATCCATCGATACAGAATGAGGAAGGGCCAAAAATACCACATCGCATCTATCTATCTTTTCTCCATCTATCTCCCTACACTCCATCTCAAATATGTTCTTAAATATGGGATAAACATCGGCGATGTTCTTTCCAACAAAGGTGCGAGAAGCAATATAAGATATATCCACATATCTATGAGAAATGAGAATCTTAAGAAGTTCTATTCCTGTAAATCCACTGACCCCAATAATAGCTGCATTTATCATCTACCGCTTGGACCACTGGAAAGAAGCCCGGGCCTTCCTTCTTCCGTATTTTTTTCTCTCTTTTTCGCGCGCATCTCTGCTCAACAAACCCAACGGTTTAAACTTAGCCTTCAAATTAGGATCATACTCAACAAGTGCTTTACTCAAACCCTGTCTTATCGCTTCCGCCTGTCCTGTTATCCCTCCACCCTTCACAGTAGCAATCACATCTACCTTATTCTCTAAATTAACAACCTTTAAGGGATACAATATTTTAAGTATCTCTGTCTCAAGTCCATTAAAATAATCTGAGACTGGTTTCCCATTTACCTTAATCTCACCCTCTCCTTCTTTGACCCAGACCCTTGCAGCAGAGGTCTTCCTTTTTCCAGTAGCGTAAAATTTTTGCATTTACACCTCTAATCTCTGTGGATTCTGCGCTTCATGGGGATGATTACATCCCTTATATATCTTTAACTTCTTAATCAGCTTTCTGCCCAGCCTGTTTTTGGGTAACATCCCCTTGACAGCAGACATGAGGATTCTCTCTGGATGTTTTTCAAGCATATCCTTTGCACTTATACTCTTTAGCCCACCAGGATATCCACTATACCTGTAATAGTGCTTATCCTGCCATTTATTTCCTGTAAACCTTATCTTCTCTGCATTAACAACTACCACAAAATCACCCGTATCCACATGAGGAGTAAATTGAGGTTTATTTTTTCCTCTTAAAATGTTAGCTATCTTCACCGCCAGTTTCCCCACTATCTTATCTCTTGCGTCTATCAAATACCATTTTCTTTCCACATCCTCACTCTTAGCAAAAAAAGTCTTCATTTATTCTCACCTCTCCATTAAAAAAACATTGTATCTTATACAGAAATAAGAAACACTTGTCAAGGGAAGATGCTTGGTGAAGCAATGGATAAGGTGAAAAAACGCGGATACGCTCCTTTTCTCCTTAGAAGTAAAGCACACTGATTAATCGTAGTTCCTGTTGTATACACATCATCAACGAGAACCACCGTTTTACCCTCTATCTTCTCCGTATTCTTTACTGAGAATGCCCCCTTAAGATTATCTAACCTTTGTTTATAGTTTAATCCAGCCTGAGGCGGTGTATCCTTTTGTTTTATAAGCACATCGTAAATCACAGGAATATGAAAAATAGAGGAAAGCTCACGAGCAATTAAACCTGCCTGGTTATAACCCCTTTTCCTTATCCTCTTCGAATGCATGGGCACAGGAATAAGGAAAGAGACACCGTTAAAGATTTTAGATTCTCTTATTTCTTTTGAAAAAGAGCTGAGTAAATGCACAACATGAGGCATGTTTCTGTATTTGAGTGAATATACAATTTCCCTTATTTCCTCATACAAAAATAAGGAAAATCCCTTTTCAAACGCTACCCCTTTTAAACACTGCGTGCAAAAGACATTGTCTTCACCGGGTAAGGGCCTGGAGCATTTCAAGCATCTCTTTCCGGAATACGGTTTAACTGCACTTAAACACTCGTCACATAAAATTTTCCTCGCATGACCACCACACAAAACACAGGTATAGGGGAAAAAAGTATCAAAAAAACTCACTTACTATCGCCATCTATTTCTCTTCTACATTTTGCACAAAACCTCGCTGTAGGCTTAAGGAGTAATCTTTCTCTGGATATCTCTGCACCGCATCTCTCACATATTCCATAGGTATTATTTTTTATCCTGTATAAAGCATCATTTACATCCCGCAACTCCTCTCTTTCTCTTTCTGTAATACTGTAAAGTGTTTCCCTGTTGTAAATATAAAGAGAGCTGTCCCCCACATCGCCTTTAAACTTTCCCTTTACCTTTTCATTCCTCTCTTTTATTCGCTTTTCTAAGGTTTTCTTTGTCATGATCAATCTCTCTTTCAATTGAGCCAGAAGCTCCTTATCCATAAACCCTCCCTACCTACAAAGCTCCTTCCTCGGCACATCGCTCCACAAATATTCCAACCCGTAATATTCCCTCTTCTCTGGAGAGAAAATATGCACAATAACATCTACACAGTCAACCAATATCCACTCACCGACTTCATACCCCTCCATGTGTCTTGCATTCACCCTTTCTTTTAGAGCATAAGCCAGAGCTTGAGCATGTTTCTTTGAAGTTGCACTACATATCACCGTATAATCAAATATGCTTACATATCCCCTCATGTCTAACACCACGATATCCTCAGCTACCTTCTCCTCCAGTATACGCACTATTTCCCTACACAGCTTTTCACTCACCCCTTATACAAACCCCTCCTTTCAATGTATTCTACCACATCCTTCGGCGTAAAATAGTTTATATTTCCTCCCCGTTTTACGCACAAGCGAATAAATGAAGAAGAGATATTGATTTGGGTTACCGGACAGAGATACACAGTAGAAGGTGTACCAGGAAACGCCCCCTTTTCATCTACTTCTATGTAGCGAACCTTATCTATTTTTTTACACCATTCATCCTGTATACATCCCGGTCTCATCATAACAATAAATGATATGTTTCTCAAAAGTTCCTCATACCTTTTCCAGGTGCAAATAGATGCAAATGCATCGATGCCAACAATATAAAACAGCTCAACACCCCTATATCTTTCCTTGAGCATTCCTACCGTATCCACTGCATAGCAAATACCGTTTCTATGCGCTTCAATATCAGATACCTCAAAACCCGACACGTTGGCTATTGCAATCTTCAACATATTCATCCGATCACCAATGGGAGCAACATCATCTTTCTTATGGGGCGGTATACCAGTGGGAACAAATAATACCTTATCCAAACAAAACATGTCCTTCACATCCAGTGCCACTCGCAGATGTCCCAAGTGCACGGGATTAAAAGTACCACCAAAGATGCCTACTCTCATTTCCTTATCTGCCCATTGCCCAATATTAAATACTTATAAGTGGTAAGTTCCGGCAATCCCATCGGTCCTCGAGCGTGCATCTTGTCTGTACTGATACCTATTTCTGCACCCATACCAAATTCACCGCCATCGGTAAAGCGGGTAGAACTGTTTACATACACAGTTGCCGCATCTACCCTGTACAAAAATTCCATTGCTCTTTCGTAATTCTCAGTAATAATTGCCTCTGAATGTTGAGACCCATGTTTGTTTATATGCTCAATAGCCTCCTCTATATCATCAACAACCTTTATAGAAAGGATAAGGTCCAGATACTCTGTATCCCAATCCTTTTCTTCCGCCTCTCTTATTTGAGGAACTACCTTTCTCGTTCTTTCACATCCTCTAATTTCAACGCCTGCTTCCTGCAGTCTTCTTATCATCTCTGGCAAAAACTTCCCAGCGATGTTTTTATGCACCAGGAGTGTTTCTATAGCATTGCACACACCTGGTCTCTGCACCTTTGCATTGTATACAATCTCCTGTGCCATAGGAAGGGAAGCAAATTCATCCACATATGTATGACACAAACCTTTATAATGCTTGATTACAGGAACAGTAGCATTTTCTGTTACAAAATTAATAAGCCCCTCCCCTCCCCGGGGAATGATGAGATTGACCAAACCATTCATACGAATGAGATACTTTATAGCTTTCCTATCCACCGAATCAATAAAACCAATACACCCTTCAGGTAATCCTGCCCTTTTTACAGCCTCACTCAATATGGTATAAAGTATGCGATTTGAATTGATAGCCTCTCTTCCTCCTCTTAAAATTGTAGCGTTGCCTGTCTTTAAACACAGACTTGATGCCTCCACGGTTACATTTGGTCTGGATTCATAAATGATGCCAATCACGCCAATGGGCACTCTCATCTGTAAAATCTGTAAACCGTTCGGCCTTTTCCATCCACGAATAATAGTCCCTACAGGATCCTCCAACATGCTCACTTCGTTCAAGGATTTGACCATGCCGTTGATTCTTTTTTCAGTAAGGGTAAGTCTATCAATAAACGCCTTAGAAACGCCTTTTCGTTCAGCTTCTCTTACATCTTCTCTGTTTACCTCACTTATTTCTTCTCTCCTTTCATTAATAAGCTGAGCTGCAATATTCAATGCCTTATTCTTTTTGTCTGTGCTTACATTTGCCAGGTAAAAACTTGCTTCTCTTGCTTTCTTTGCTATATCCCTTATTGTTTTTTCAAGCATTTTTCTCTCCTATAAGCACCATGTTATTTCTATGCACAACATCATCGGAATATTTATATCCGATAACAGATTCAATCTCCTTTGATTGCAGTCCCTTTATCATCTCTATCTCCTGAGAATTATAGTTGGCTATGCCTCTCGCTATAACTTTCCCATTACACACAATATCTACTATGTCTCCCCGCTCAAAAACTCCTTCTATTTTCTCTATACCAGAAGGAAGGAGACTCTTTCCCTTTTCACAAATTGCCTCCCTCGCTCCTCCATCAATAAATACCTTTCCTTTTCGTAATGTAGTTTTTAACCACACCTTTTTCGATGTAAGATTGCTTTTTTCCGGAATAAAGATTGTGCATCTCGCCTCACCATTCAATATCTTTCTTAAAATATTCTCCTCTTTGCCATTGGCAATGATCGTCATCTTACCTTCTTCAGCCATTCTAAATCCTATCTCTACCTTGCTTTTCATTCCACCACAACCAAACCTCATGGAACCAAAAGCAAACCTTTCCACCTCTTCTTTCTGTGAAAACTCAACAAGTGGTAAAAACCTTGCGCTCTTCTTTTTGGGATCAGCCGTAAAAAGCCCATCTACATCAGTAAGAATGATAAGTGTGTCCGCTCCTACAAGATCTGTAACATATGATGAAAGATTATCATTGTCTCCAAACTTCAACTCCTTTATTACCACCGTATCATTTTCATTCACCACGGGAACAATATTCCAGCTCAACAGTAGGGATATCGTATTTCTTGCATTGAGGTATCTTCTGCGATTGTATATATCATCAGCAGTAATAAGTATCTGCGAAACACGCAAATTGTGAGAACAAAACATCTCCTGATAAAGCTTCATCAACTCTACCTGACCAATAGAGGCGAATGCCTGCCTTTTCACTATATCTACAGGCACCTCTTTCAACCCTACAGAGAAGATACCACATGCCACCGCACCACTGGACACAATAACCACATCTTTATTTTTCTCCTTTATTAAATATGCAATATCTTTAACTAAATTGGCCAGACACCTTCTATCTATTTTATCTCCATCAACGATAACCGAACTGCCTATCTTAACAACTATCTTCTTTGATTGTATATCCACTCTAAGACCCGTTCAATTCCCCATTTCTTTAATGCACTTATAGAAAAAACATCGCACTGCACTTCTTTCTTTACTCTATCCCCGATATCTTTTTCCTCTACCAGATCCATTTTGTTCAAAACTACACATCTTCTCTTCTGTAACAACCCTTCACTATAATTCTTCATTTCTGTGATCAAAATATCATATGTTTTCTTTATCTCCTCAAAACCATCAGAAGCATCAATGATCAACAAAAGAAATGTTGTTCTCTCAACATGCCTCAAAAATTCCAAACCCAGTCCCTTTCCTTTACTTGCCCCCTCAATAATGCCCGGAATATCGGCAACGATAAAATCATCTTCCTTATATCTCACATAACCTAAATAAGGACTGAGTGTAGTAAATGGATAGGGAGCAATATTGGGCCTGGCTCGAGAGATAACACTTAAGAATGTAGATTTTCCAGCGTTGGGTAAGCCCACCAATCCTACATCGGCAATGAGCTTAAGCTCTAAAGAAAGTTCCTTTTTTTCTCCCTCCTCGCCCTTTTCACTAATGCGTGGTGCCCTGTTGGTAGCACTTTTAAAGGCAGCATTTCCCCTTCCGCCTCTTCCACCACGAGCAACAACAACACACTCCTCTTCTGTAAAATCATGTAAGAGCCTACCTCCTTCTTTAACCACTGTCCCCAATGGAACATCTATTACCACATCCCTTCCATTTGCTCCCGTTTTATTATTAGAACCGCCATTCCCTCCTTTTTTAGCTTTAAAGAAACGCTTAAATTTAAAATGATAAAGGGTGTTTACATTCTTCCTGCCGCAGATTATTATATCCCCTCCCTTACCTCCATTACCGCCGTCCGGCCCACCCTTGGGCATGAACCTCTCCCGGCGGAAGCTAACAATACCATCGCCGCCATCTCCCGCCTCCACATATATCCTTGTTCTATCTATAAACATCTACGGGATAACACTGATGTACTTTCTGTCTCCCTTAGTGAGAAATCTTATTTTTCCCCTCTGAGTAGCAAATAATGTATCATCTCTCCCTCTCTTTACATTCTGCCCCGGATGAAACTTTGTTCCTCTTTGCCTTACTATTATCTCGCCTGCTTTCACTTCCTGACCGTCCCCTCTCTTCACACCCAGCCTTTTACCAACACTATCTCTTCCATTTCTACTACTACCCATTCCCTTTTTATGTGCCATAAAACCTCCTGTGGAGTTTAACCTCCTATGATTTTTTCAATCTTAATCCTTGTAATATACTGTCTGTGCCCCTGTTTTTTTCTATATCCCTTTCTTCGCTTAAATTTAAACACTATGATTTTCTTACCCTTTTCCTGACCAACCACTCTTCCTATAACTTTTGCTCCTTCTACATAAGGATTGCCTGCCTTGTGCACATTTTCATCACTTATCAATAAGACCCTGTTTAGCTCTATTTGTGAACCATTTTCCGCTTCTATCTTTTCCACTTCAATCTCATCTCCCTCTCTAACCATATACTGCTTACCACCTTTCTCCAAAACGGCCAACATATTACCATACCTCCATACAAATTCGCCTAAAAGTTACAAAATATATGCATATTTGTCAACAACTACCGTGAAACCAGAATCAATTTAAGTGTAAAAACACTTGACGAGATAGATTAATTTTATATAATTAGTTTTACCTAATAAAATGAGGAGAATAAAAGATGAAGTTACTTATTTTTAGGAGGTTTTTATGAAAAAAGGATTTATCAGTTTGGTTGC
>JAGGSF010000034.1 GCA_021159235.1 Deltaproteobacteria bacterium
GATGGGTGCATCTTTTTAAAAACATAAAGCATAGCAGGAGACTTTAATACATACTGGCATAGAATGTGTCTCCAGTCTTTTTTATTTATCAAATCTCCATGTTCCAGATAAACATATCTTCCATCAATATATGCAACATGGTTTTTCCTGTAAACCTTTATGTTTAAAAATTTCTCTGTCTCTTTAAAACCGAATTCATGATTTCCTTCAATCATATATATCTTTTTTCCCCATAAAGACAAGAGTTTTAAATAGCTGATTACCCTCCTGTGTTCTTTATAGAAGAAGTGAGGATAACCCAGATAAAATTCAAACAAATCCCCCAGGATATATATTCTGTCAAATAGATGTGCCTTTTTGTGCAAGAATTTCAGAAACAGTCTTTCTCCTTCTGTTTCTCCTCTTCTATAATGCACATCAGATAAAAATACACATCTCACAGGATATGTACCCCTTTTGCCTTCCTGTTTATGAAATCCAGGTAAGTATCCTTGTCCTTGGTGGAGATTATGAACTGACAGTGGTCAAATTTAAACAGTGTATCTATAATCCTTCTCCTTCTGTCATCATCCGAGGTTAAGAAGGGTTCATCCATGATGAAGAATGCTTCATCTTTTAAAATGCTTCTTACGAACGCTATTCTTAAAGAAAGATACAGCTGGTCCCTTGTTCCGTCGGAAAGCTGTGAGGCGGGCAATGTTTTTTCGCCTGTTGCTTCAATGTTTTTCATCTGTTCGTTGTATCTCAACATAGAATAGCGATTCTTTGTGATGGATGAAAAAATGGGTGCTGCCTCTTTCTCTACAATGTATTTTATCTTTTCTCCTGTCTCCCTCTGGATGTCTTTTAATATCTTATAGGCGATTCCCAAAGCCTCTATCTTATCCTCTATGTCTTTTATCTCTTCTTCTATAATCTTTAACTGTTTCAGTATTTCGGATTCGTTTTTGTTTTCTAAAGAATGGGATAATTCTCCTTTTTTCTGTCTGTTTTTCTCCATTTTTTGTTGTATATCTCTTAATTTTTCTGACAGTTCCAGAAACCTTTCTTCGTCATATTTTCCCGTTAGCCTCTCCATCTTTTCTAAGTTTGCCATTATGGTTTGCTCTTCTAATGGTGCATCTTTTCGCCATATTTTAAGTCTTTCTTTGCAGAGCCTTATTTCATCTTCTATCTTTTTTGCTCTTTTTCCCAGTATTTCCAGTTCCATTATGGTTTTTACCTTATTTTTGGACAGTATATCTTCTATTTTTTTTCTCCTTTCATCCATTTCCAGCCTCAACCTTCTATTCTCATCGTTTAATTCAGATAATCTCTGTTTATGATTTTGTATTTGTTTGTGTATTTTGGTATTGAACAGAGTATATATTGCCCCCAGGAATAGTATCAATCCTGATATTAGGAACAGCTTAGATTTCAAAAAGAATAAAACACAACTTAATGCTGCTCCCATGAAAAGTAGAATTGTATCTCTTGTGCGCCTTTTTTGTATCACATTTATGTATTCTTTTCTCTCCTGAGTTTGCTTTTGCTCCACCTCGTTTATTTCAATATTTTTCCTTATCTCCTCTTCCTCTTTTCTTAATTTCTGTATGTTTTTGAGGTCTTCTTCTATTTTTCTGTAGTTTTCCAATTCTGCTTCTAAAAGTGCTATTTCTCTTTCTTCTTCCCTTATTTTTCTCAATATGGCGATCTTTTTTTCATATTCTTCCTTCTTTTTTAGATCAGACAGATGCTTTAATTCATTATCCCACTTTTCTCTATCTTTTAAGCAGGTTTGATATTCAATCTCCACCTCTTTTAATCTCTTCGCATTTTCTATCATCTTCAGTGTGTTTTCTTTTTTCTTTTGTGCCTCTTCCCATTCTTCAATAAGTTCTCCCTTCTTCTTAAAGTTTTCACCGAATCTGTTCAAATAAGAACCCAACAGGTGCTTGAATCTTTCTACAATAATATCAAAGTTCGCCTCTCCCCACAGCTTTTTCTCTATCATTGAAACGAATGTCTTGTTGCCCTGTTTTTCTATTATGGGAAGTTCCTTTGTTCTCATGAAAAACAGACTTTCAAACAGCCATAGAGGCAATTCTTTGAACTCTTTTACCGTTGTGTATAAAGGATAGCCGTTTATCTTCCCGTTACTTACAGAAAGATCCTTTCCCCGGTAAGAAAAAGAGAGTGTGGCTTTACCGTTGTATTTTCTTTCACTCCTTGTTTTTCCGAACAGGGCGTATTCTATACCGTCTAAGATGGTGCTTTTCCCTGCTTCATTTTTTCCATATATCACCGTGATATTTCTATCTAAATCTATCTCCTTGTAATCAAATTTCCCAAAATCTTCTAAAATCAGTTTCTTTAACATCTGGATATAATCTTACATCCTTCAATAAATGCCCTTTTATACAAACGCTTTTTCTCGGGTTCTCTTCTTATGCACTGGTTGATTTTATCATAGAATATTTTTGCTATAGGCAGAGAGAGTATTTCATCCAGAGATTCCACCTTTAATTCTACCTTTATATTCATCTTCTTTAATCTTTCTGCAGTTTCATTCAGTTTTAATGTGTTTTCAGTAAAACCTGTAATTATTACCCTTAAGAATCTGTACTTTTTTCTGCAATCCACAATTTCATCCATTTTTTCCTCTTCATCCCATTTCCATTCTATGGTTTTGAATTTGCTTATGCTTCCAATGTTCAGTGGTTGATGAGCAATCTTTGAACCTTCAACCTGTATTATGTTTACATATCTTTCTCCTTCATTATCAAATGTCAGAGGTTCAATTGTTCCTGAATAGCATAAAGTTTTGTTCCCAACGGAGTATTCTCTATAGTTGTGATAGTGTCCTAATGCTACATATTTGAATGGGAATCTTGCTACATCTTCCTCATAGATGGGAAAATAGAGGTGATTTTTTAAGGCGGAGGTAAGCTTTTCATCAAACATTATAGAGCCATGTAAAACAGCTAAGTCTATATCTCTATCCTTTACAAAGGATAAAACATCTTTACTGTTTTCTCCCCTTTTAAAGGGGTAAAATAGTATTTCTATGCCTTTTATGTTTAGAACCTCAGGTTCTGTAAATATAGTTAAGGAAGAAGAAAACAACCCTTCTATTTTATCTATTCCTTCATATTCGTGATTTCCCAGTATAGCCAGAAATGGGGTCTCTGTTTTTTCTACAACCTCTTTCAATCTTCTTCCATAAACAGAAATACTCTTTTCATTGTCAAATATGTCTCCGGCTACGATGACAAGATCGTAGTCTTTTGAAATGGTTACCAGTTTTTCTATCTGTCTGAAGATGTCTTCTGTTCTTTCCTCTTTTCCGAGATGCCAATCTGCAGTGTGAAGAATTTTTAAGCCCATTTTCTTTTCCCCAGTACATATTTTACCCATGCTATACCGAATATAAAACCACCGATGTGGGCGAAATAGGCTATACCACCCTTAACGGATGCAGCGATAGAGGCAAATCCATATAAAAATTGGATTAAGAACCAGAAGATGATAAATACAACTGCAGGTATGTTTACGAGGGTAACAAACAGAAAGATGAATACAAGGGTCAGGATACGTGCATGGGGAAAAAAACAGAGGTAGGCTGCTAAAACAGCGGAGATGGCTCCGCTGGCACCGATTAGAGGAACAGTGGAAGAAGGAGAAAATGATCCCTGAAATATGGCGGAGAATATTCCACCTAAGAGATAGAACAAAAGGTACTGCAGGTGTCCCATCCTATCTTCTACATTGTCACCGAAGATATACAGAAACCACACATTGCCCAGGATATGTAAAAATCCTCCGTGAATGAACATATAGCACAGGCATCTCTTTATGGAATCGAGGGTTGAAAAATGTAAGAAGAATAGGTTTGGTATGAAGGCATAGGTATAGATAAGTGTATTTAGCTCGCTTTTTTGAGATACTTCAAATAGAAATACAAATATACAGATTATGATGATGCTGGTATTGACTATAGGGAAATGTCGAGAAGGGATATTATCCTTTAAGGGTATCATCTTTTTGTTTTATATTTTTTTAAAAGATATTTCAGGATGAAGAACATGGGAAGACTTATTGCCATACCTACAATTATGCTACCTATCCATAGAGGAATGAGAACATTTAAACCTAAGTGGATATAGTGAAAAAATGAAGGTGGCTTGATGGCAAGGTTAGCATCTCCTCCCGTAATAAAGATGCCCACTTTATAACATAATAAATATATGGGAATAGCACTTAGATGATTGTTAAAGAAGCTGCCGAGCACAGTGGCCGCTTTGTTTGTGCGAAGGAAGGTGGCCATACCAATAGCTAAGATGGTATGTATGCCGAATGTGGGGGTGATGGAGATGAAAATTCCCAGTGCCGCTCCTCTTGCTATTCTTTCTGGTGTATCATTTAAAGAGAGGAACACTTTTAGTTGTTTTCTGAATGATTTCAGCCGCATCAAATTATTCTTCCCTGGTTAATTCCTCTTTCAACTTTTTCTTTATCTCGTTTTCTATCTGTCTTACCCTTTCCTTGGAGATATTGTATTTTTTCCCTATTTCCTGCAATGTTCTCTTTCCCTTGCCGTCCAGACCATAGCGCATGACAATGATGTCCCTCTCTCTTTCAGTTAATGAAGATGCAATGATCTTTTTCAGCCGTTCAATAACGGACTCAAGTATAATTTTATCTTCGATGCTTTTCTCTTCTATACTCAGGAGGTCTATCGCTTCAGTGTTTTTCTCTTCACCCACAGGCGCGTTTAACGATTCAATTTTTAATCTTGCTTTTTCTGATGAGCGCAACTCTGCCTCACTTAAGCCTGTGAGTTCTTCCAGTTCTTTTAGGGTGGAGGTTGTTTTATGTTCTTGAAGGTATTTGGTTTTTGCTGCCGATATCTTGCTTTGTTTTACCTTCATCTTTATGGGTATCTTGATCGGTGTTCCCTGTTCGGCTAATGTTTTAAGGATTGCCTGTTTTATCCACCATACGGCGTAGGATATGAACCTTATGTCTCTTTCCGGGTCAAACTTCTTTGCGGCTTGAATAAGTCCCAGGTTTCCTTCATTTATCAAATCCAATAACGATACGCCCAGGTTTCTGTACTTGCGTGCTACACTGATTACAAATCTTAAATTTGCTTTAACCAGTTTTTCCAATGCTTCTTTATCTCCTTTCTGTATTCTCCTTCCCAGCTCTCTTTCTTCCTCCGGTGTGAGCAGAGGGATGTCTTTTATACTGTTAAGGTATGTTTGCAGGCTTTCCTCTTCTTCATCATATTTTTGGTCTGTCATGAAAATTCTCCTTTCATACTTTGTCTTTTTTGATTTTCCATCGTGTTCCCTCTTTTGTATCTTCCAGTATAATACCCATTTTCAATAATTCCTCTCTTATCTTATCCGCTTTTTTGAAATTGCCCTTCTTTCTTTCTTCCTCCCTCTGTTTTATTTTTTGTTCAATAAAGTTTGTCTCTATCCTTCCCTTAAACCACCTTTCTGCTGATTCATTCATAATGCCCAGTATATCTCTAATGGAATTTCTTATTTCAATAAACGCTTTCAAATATGTCTTATCAGGTTTTTTGTTTTCATCCTCACATCTGTCTAAGTATCTATTGATTTCTTTAGTAAGGACAAATATCTCTCCAATGGCTTTCGGTGTATTGAAATCTCTGTCCAGAACATCTATAAAGGACCTGTTAAATTTGATTAACGCCTCTTCTATTTTTTTATCTTTTAATCCATTTGATGGATTTTTCAACTTTTCTTCCACTCTCCATAAAAGCATATACAGTTTATTCAATGCCTCTTCCGCCATCTCTATTCCCTGCAGGCTAAAATCTATAGGATTGCGATAGTGGGTGAGGAGCAGAAACATCCTTAATGTTTCACCCTTGTATCTTTTTAGAATATCCCTGATGGTAAAGAAGTTTCCTAAGGATTTTGACATCTTTTCCTGGTTCACCTTTACAAATGCATTGTGTATCCAGTATCTTACGAATGTTTTTCCGGTGAGTGCCTCGGATTGAGCAATCTCATTTTCGTGATGGGGAAAGATGAGGTCTTCTCCTCCACCATGAATGTCAATGGTTTCACCCAGATAATGCATGCACATTGTGGAACACTCAATATGCCAGCCTGGTCTGCCACCTCCCCATGGACTTTCCCATTCGGGTTCTCCTTCCTTTGATTTTTTCCACAGTGCAAAATCCAGCGGGTTTTTCTTTTTCTCCGAAGGTTCAATTCTGGCTCCTGCTTTTAATTCCTCTATTTTTTTGTGGGAGAGTTTGCCGTAGTCTTTAAGTCTTTCTACGGAGAAGTATACATCCCCCTCTGATACATAAGCATAACCTTTTTCTATCAATTTTTTTATAAATTCTATCATATCTCTTATATGTTCTGATGCCTTTGGTTCAAAGGTGGGCTCTTTTATGTATAAAGCTTCCATGTCGGTGTAGTATTCTCTAATAAATTGCCGGGAAACATCCTGCCAGCTTCTATTCTCTTTATTTGCCCTGTTTATGATCTTGTCATCTACATCTGTGAAATTCTTTACAAAGGTTACATCGTATCCCTTATACAAAAGATACCTGTAGATAACATCAAATACCACCGAGGCTCTGGCATGTCCCACATGACAGAAGTCGTAGGCGGTTATACCACATACATACATCTTTACCTTTTTGTCATGCAGGGGACGAAAGGGTATGTAATCTCTCTTCATCGTATCGTATATGTACAACATGACATCTCCTTTAAAAATGTTGCAATTTTCCAGCTTTAACCTTACAATCATACCAAGTTGTGAGAAAATTGCAAAGGAAGTTATGTTCGAAGATTTAAGGGATTATTTAAATGCACTGGAAAAGAGGGGGGAACTGAAGAAGATAAAGAAAGAGGTAGATCCTGTATTGGAAATGGGTCATATTGCGGATAGAGTTGTAAAGCAAGGAGGACCTGCTCTTTTATTTGAGAAGGTGAAGGGTAGCAATATTTCTGTGGTAATGAACCTGTTCGGCACAGAACGAAGAATGGCTTTTGCTTTAGGGGTGGAAGATTTAAATGATCTGGAGGAGAAGTTAAAGGATTTTCTTGAGCCTGAGGCGCCGGTGGGACTTTTGCGAAAGCTGAAGCTTATCTCCAGTATGGGTAAGTTTCTGAACTTCAAGCCGAAAATTGTGAGCAAAGGTAGATGTCAGGAAATTGTAGAGAGAGAAGTGGACCTGGGAAAACTACCGGTTTTAAAAACCTGGCCTAAAGATGGGGGTAGATTCTTTACCCTTCCGCTGGTATTCACAAAAAATCCTGTAACGGGCATCCTGAACTGCGGCATGTATAGGATGCAGGTTATGAGTAAGGATAGTACGGCGATGCACTGGCATCGTCATAAAGATGGGGCAAAGCATTATAGAATGGCCAAGGAGAGGAAAGAGAAGTTACCGGTGTGTGTGGCTCTGGGGTGTGATCCAGCAGTTATATATTCTGCTACCCTACCCTTACCGGAAGAAGTAGAGGAGATGTTTTTTGCAGGCATTTTAAGGGGAAAGTCGGTGGAGATGGTAAAGGCAAAATCTGTAGATATGCTTGTTCCAGCCAATGCAGAGATTGTTCTGGAAGGATTTGTTGACACTCAGGAAGACCTTGTTTTGGAAGGTCCATTTGGTGACCATACCGGTTATTATTCTCAAACCGGTTATTTTCCCCTGTTTCATGTAACCTGTATTACTCACAGGAAGAACCCCATTTACCCTGCTACCATAGTGGGTAAGCCACCAATGGAAGATGCATTTCTGGGTAAGGCTACAGAAAGGCTGTTCTTGCCGGTTATAAAGAAGATTATACCGGAAGTTGTAGACATAAACCTGCCTGTAGAGGGCGTCTTTCACAATTTTGCCTTTGTATCTATAGAAAAGTCCTACCCTGGTCAGGCATTCAAGGTGATAAATGCGTTGTGGGGGCTGGGTCTGTTATCCCTTGCTAAAAATATCGTTGTTTTTGATAGGTATGTAAATGTTCAGGATATATCGGAGGTTTTGTGGAGGTGGGGTTGTAATGTGGATCCACTGAGGGATACGATATTTACTAAAGGGCCATTGGATGAGCTGGATCATTCCTCTCCCCGGGTTGCATTTGGTAGTAAGATGGGTATAGACGCTACAAAAAAGTGGGAGGGAGAGACAGAGAGACCATTTCCTGATGATTTAGAGATGGATGAAGAAGTTGTCAGGAAGGTGGATATAAGCTGGAAGGATTATGGTTTTTAGGGGGTAGGGTTGAGGATAGTGATAGGTTCAGACCATGCGGGATTTAAGATGAAACAGGAAATCATGGAGTATTTAGAAAAGATGAATATAGAGGTGATAGATGCAGGCACCTATTCAGAGGATAGTGTGGATTATCCAGATGTTGCTAAAAAGGTGGTAAAGGAGGTCCTTGATTTAAATTGCTTCGGTATTCTTATTTGTGGAACGGGGATAGGTATGTCCATTGCCGCTAATAAATTTAAGGGAATCAGATGTGCTCTGTGCTATGATGAGTATACGGCGGAATACGCAAGAAAACATAACAATGCAAATGTTATTGCCTTTGGCGGGCGGACAATGGATGTAGAAAGGGTAAAAAGGATGCTTGATATATTTATGAAAACACCGTTTGAGGGTGGAAGACATGAAAGAAGACTGAATAAGATAAAAAAGATGGAGGCATGATGAAAGACTTAAAAGATGTGGATTTTGAGGTGTATAAAGCCATAGAGAAGGAAAAGGAAAGGGAGAATTACAACCTGGAGATGATTGCTTCTGAGAACATGTCTTCCCCTGCTGTGCTTCAGGCCATGGGTTGTTGCATGACAAATAAATATGCGGAAGGATATCCAGGAAAGAGATATTATGGCGGTTGTGAATATGTGGATGTAGTGGAAAGGTTGGCTCAGGAGAGGGCAAAGAAATTGTTCGGTGCAGAGCATGTGAATGTTCAGCCCCATTCCGGCACTCAGGCCAATATGGCTATATACATGGCAGCTCTGCGGCCAGGAGATAGATTACTGGGTATGGCACTTCCCCATGGTGGTCACCTGTCTCATGGTGCCGGGGTGAATTTTTCTGGGAAACTATATACCACCTTTGGTTATGGTGTAAATGTAGAAACGGGATGCATCGATTATGATGAGGTAGCTGAGATTGCAGATGAGTTCAAGCCTCGTCTGATTGTGGTGGGTGCATCTGCCTATCCCCGTATCATTGATTTTAAAAAATTCCGTGAAATTGCCGATTCCTGTGGTGCTTATCTTCTGGCAGATATTGCCCATATTGCAGGATTGGTGGCGGCGGGTATTCATCCTTCTCCCATTCCATGGTGTGAATTTGTCACTGCCACCACTCACAAGACCTTGAGAGGACCAAGGGGCGGTCTTATTATGTGCAAGGAATTCTTTGCCAGACCTATAGACAAGATGGTCTTTCCCGGTATTCAGGGTGGGCCACTCATGCATGTAATAGCGGCTAAGGCGGTGGCATTCAAGGAGGCATTAACGGAGGAGTTTAAAGAATATCAGAGACAGATTGTAAAAAATGCGAAGAGGTTGGCTTCGGTTTTAATGGATGAAGGATTTAAGCTTGTTTCTGGTGGGACGGATAATCATTTGATACTTGTTGATTTAACCGATAAGAACATCACGGGAAAGGATGCAGAAGAGGCACTGGAGGAAGTAGGTATTGTAGTAAACAAGAATACCGTCCCGGGCGAAACCCGTCCCCCTCGCATTGCTTCTGGCATCAGAATAGGAACTCCTGCAGTTACAACCAGGGGAATGAAGGAAAAGGAGATGGAGGAGATAGGGGAGATTATCTCTTATACTCTGAAGAATATAGGGAATAAAGAGGCTTACAGGAAGGCTAAGGAAAAGGTTATCCAGCTGTGTGAGCAGTTCATATTTTATACCTGATGCAATTTTTGCGGAGTTTGTTTTTATGGATAGTGGTATCTTTTGTTACCATTTTTTATATTTTGAAATTCTTATGCACGAAAGATGTTTTCCTGATCAAGAAATGGGCGAGATGGGTTTGCCTTATATTTGGAGTGAAAGTGGAAAAGAGAGGGGAAATTGCTTCTCGGTGTGTATGTATGGCAAATCACGAAAGCTATTTTGATATCATGGTCATGGAAATGGTAACGGACAGCAGATGTATATGGATGGCGAAGCAGGAGTTGTTCAGAAATCCCATTTTAGGTATGGCGATGAAGAACCTGGGTGTTATTCCCGTGAAGAGAGGTGCTGCAAAGGATGGAGCAATTTCTCTGCTTAAGGCCATGAGAAGAACGGATGGAATATTTGTGATATTTCCTGAAGGATCCAGGATTAAAGAGAAGAAGGTGTTTTCTAAGGGTGGCATTTTCCTGGCGCAAAAACTCAATCTTCCCATTGTCCCGGTCAGGATAGAGGGAACAGGGGAAGTTATGCCTCCGGGAACAATTGTGGTAAGGAAGGGTAGGGTTGTTGTTCATTTTAAGGAAGGGATAGTGCCTCAGGGAAACATAGACGAAGTTGCAGAGAAGGTGCACAAGGAGATATCATGATAAAACTTGAGAAATTTTTGTTACTTTTTTTATGTTTAATTATAAGCAGTTGTGCTTCCATACATGCTGTTTACACGCCATACAGGGGGTATACGGAAGAAGGCATCGCTTCATGGTATGGTAATGAATTTCATGGCAGGAGAACATCCAGCGGGGAAGTCTACAACATGTATGCTCATACTGCGGCTCACAGGACCTTGCCGTTGGGAACGATGGTTAAGGTGGAAAGGCTGGACAATCATAAGCAAACGGTGGTGCGCATAAACGACAGAGGGCCATTTGTAGAGGGAAGAATTATTGACCTTTCTTATGCTGCTGCAAGGGATCTGGATATGATTTCTACCGGTACTGCTCCGGTGAGGGTAACCGTTCTCTTTCCTGCAGAAGTATACAGGGCTATGGAAAAAGAACTTTTTACAGTGCAGGTGGGTTCCTTTAATTCTTACACTCGTGCCCTTCTACTGAAGAGAAAAATAGAAAAACACTTTCCCTATGTATACCTGAAGAAATTTTCCGACGGACAGAATGTATACTGGCGGGTAAGGGTAGGAAAGTATACTGACAGGAGCAGTGCTGATGTTTGTTCGGCTAAGTTGAAACAGCTGGGTTTTCCTGCATTTGTTGCCGCATCAGATTAGAAGCTAACAGGTGGTTTTCAAAGTGGACAAAGAAGAGAAGGTTAGAGAATTTCTGAATAAGCAAAAATATGTTAAGCTTGCATATCTCTTTGGCTCGGTAGCAGAGGGAAAAGAAGGAAAGGTTTTATCTGCAATTAAAGCTGATATCAGAGCTGACAGGTATTCTGAAAACAGATAGAGTTGATGTGGTAATTATGAATGATGCACCCCTTTCACTCAATTACGAAATAATAAAGGCAAATCATCCATTAGTTGTTAGAGATAAGGGGGAGAAGATAGAATTTGAGCATGGGATATTGTCCAGATATCTTGATAGGCGGTATTATGAAAAGAGGTGGACATCCGAGTTCTTGAAGAAGGTTGCCGAAAGGGGGTTTAGTTAGGTATACCATGGATGAGAAAGATAAAGTCGCCAGAAAGATTAAAAAAGTAAATCTCATGATAGCAAGAATATTCTTTGATATGGATGTGGAGAGCGATTATTTCAAAAGATTAAATAATGCAAGGCTTAAAGTTAGAGTGTCTGTTAAATAATGAAAAGTTAGTATCACTTTTTTAGATAGTGCATTTTAAGTTGTTGATGTAAAAACATCC
>JAGGSF010000030.1 GCA_021159235.1 Deltaproteobacteria bacterium
ATTTTACTCTCAGTATTTATCAATTATCAAACGGGTTTAGCATTTTTAGCCGGGGCAATAAGTTCCATGCTGGCAGGTGTTTCTGGTATGAATTCATCCACCACAGCCAGTGTGAGAACCACAGAGGCAGCCCGAGCAAAAGGACAGGAAAGGGCTCTGCTGGTTTCATTTTACGGTGGTTCTGTAATGGGACTTTCGGTGGCCAGCTTGGGAGTGCTGGGTTTGGGTATTTTATACTGTATATTTTGCAGGGATGCTGCTACTGCATACATAATTAACGGCTATTCTATGGGTGCCAGTTCAATAGCCCTATTTGCCCGTATGGGAGGAGGTATTTACACCAAGGGTGCTGATGTAGGAGCAGACCTGGTGGGTAAGGTAGAGGCAGGAATTCCTGAAGATGATCCCAGAAACGCAGCGGTTATTGCAGATTTGGTAGGTGATAATGTAGGTGATATAGCAGGGATGGGAGCGGATATCTTTGAATCTTATGTAGGTGCTGTTGTGGCCACTGTTGCGGTGGGTGCGACGATGGTTTTGGCTCCCGGAAAGGAAATGTTGCGTTCAAGCTACATGGCTATGCCTTTACTGGTAGCTATGGCGGGGTTGATTTCTTCTCTTGTAGCTATCTTTTCTATTAATATTCTAAAAAAAATAAGTCCCCAAGCTGCTTTGAGATATGCAACCTATATAGGGGCGGTGGTTTTAGTTATTCTCACCTACTTTATTGATAGAGCAGTTTCGCTTCCTCTGGGTGTATTCTGGGCCGTTCTTTGGGGTCTTTTAGCGGGTGTTTGTATAGGATTAATAGCAGAGTATTATACCTCCAGTAAACCTGTAAACAAAATTGCCGAATCCTCTAAAACAGGGCCTGCTACGGTGATAATTTCCGGTACATCCTATGGTATGGAAAGTACAGTTCTTCCCATCATATTTTTATGCATAGCTGCGTATTTAGGATATGTGTCCGCTGGTGTTTATGGTGTAGCTGTCACCGCGGTGGGCATGCTTTCTACGGTAGGTGTCACCATGTCTGTTGATGCTTATGGGCCTGCTGCTGACAATGCAGGAGGTATTGCAGAGATGTGCGGATTGGATCCGAAAGTAAGAAGAATTACAGATAGTCTGGATGCTTTGGGTAACACCACTGCAGCCATAGGAAAGGGTTTTGCCATTGGTGCTGCTGCTATGACTGCCGTTGCATTTTTTATAGCTTATACTCAGGCCGTGGGCATAACTGGTATTGATATTACTGATCCTAAGGTGATGATAGGGATGCTCTTTGGTGGATGTGTACCATTCCTTATTGCAGCTTTAACCATGAGAGCGGTGGGTAAAATAGCCTTTTTGGTAGTAGAAGAGGTAAGAAGGCAATGGAGAGAGATTCCCGGGATCATGGAGGGAAAGGCAAAGTGTGATCCTGCAAAATGTGTTTCCATAGCAACGACAAACTCCATTAAAAAGATGTTGTTGCCGGGTATAATAGCCGTTTGTATTCCCCCGGTTATTGGTTTCCTGTTGGGCAGGGAAGCTTTAGGAGGCACGCTTTTGGGCGCGCTCGTATCCGGTGTAATGTTGGCACTGTTTATGGCTAACTCCGGTGGTGCCTGGGACAATGCCAAAAAACTGATTGAAAAAGGATTTTTAGGTGGTAAGGGATCGGAAGCTCACAAGGCTGCCGTTATAGGCGATACAGTAGGCGATCCGTTTAAGGACACATCAGGTCCTACTATGAACATCCTAATAAAACTTATGTCCATTATCTCCCTGATTATTGCGCCTCTACTTTCACATTATTGGGGTGGTTAGAGAAGGTGTTTTCTAATCACATCTGAGATATTATCGATGCAGGTATTCAGCGCGTTTTTGTCTTCTGATTCGCCCGTTATGCGAACCACGGGCTCTGTGCCTGAATACCTCACGATAATTCTTCCCTCGTTACCCAATGTTCTTTTAGCCTCATCTATTGCATCCTTTATTTCTTTTATTTCATCCAATGGAACCTTTTTGCTTATGTAAACACTCTTTGTTCTTTGGGGTATCTTTATAAATTCTTTCTTTATTTCAGATAACTTTTTTCCCTCTTCCTTCATAATTGCCAGCACCTGCAAGGCGGTAACCACGCCATCTCCGGTAGAATTAAAATCACTTAAAATGATATGACCGGATTGTTCACCTCCCAGATTGTAGCCATTAGCAAACATCAATTGAGCAATGTTTCTATCACCGACATCTGTTCTGATGAGCATTATTTGCTCTTTTTTGAGAAATCTCTCCAACCCTAAATTGCTCATGATTGTCGCTACTACTGTATTTTTATTTAGTTTATTTTTTTGTTTCATGTGTTTGGCTAAGATAGCCATAATTTCATCCCCATCCACTATTTCCTGATTTTCATCGCAGAGCAGAACTCTGTCTCCATCACCGTCAAAGGAGATTCCTACATCTCCTCGATATACTTTTGTAGCTTCCTGAATGCAGGAGGGATAAAGAGGGCCGCATTTTTCATTGATGTTTATCCCGTCAGGATTTATATTGATGGGAAATACCTCTGCTCCCAATTCTTCAAATATAATGGGTGCGACCTTGTATGTTGCACCATTTGCGCAGTCTATCACCACTCTCAAACCATTTAACGAAAGCTTTTCCGGGAAAGTGGATTTCGCATACACCACGTACCTGCCCAGTGTATCTCTCACCCTGAACACTTTCCCTATATTCTTCCCCGTTGGTCTTATATGATTTATCTCATTGGAAAGTGTAAATCTCTCTATTTCCTGTTCAATCTTTACTGGCAGTTTTTTCCCTTCCCTGGAGAAAAATTTTATGCCATTGTCGTTGAATGGGTTATGTGAGGCAGAGATGATGATGCCAGCATCTGCTCTCATGTTTCTCACCAAAAATGCAACGGCGGGAGTGGGCATGGGCCCCACCAGATACGTATCTACTCCCATTGAGGTAATACCAGCTGCAATAGCATGCTCAAACATGTAGCAGGAGAGCCGTGTATCTTTACCCACTAAAATTTTGTGTTTCTCTTGTTTATTTCTAAATACATAGGCTACTGCTCTTCCTATCTTGAATGCAATATCAGGCGTCATAGGATGGATATTTGCTTCTCCCCTTATGCCGTCTGTACCAAATAGCTTCATTTTTCCCCCTCAAATAATTTTTAACATGATCACACAGATGGAAAGATAAATAATAAGACTCACAATATCATTAAAACTGGTAATGAATGGACCTGAGCTTACTGCCGGATCTACTCCTGCCTTCTTTAAGCCCACAGGTACCAATATACCCAGTAGTGTGGTAATAAACATAGACAAAAACAAGGATGTTCCTACCGCTATAGTTAGCGCTATATCTCTTTGAGTTACAAAGGCAACTGCACCCACCAGTATACCGCATATTATACCAATAGCGACTGCTACTCTCAATTGTCTCAAAATGATGTATTTCATACCCAGTTCCCTTATTTTACCTATAGCAATACTTCGAACCATAATTGTTTGTGATTGTACGCCAGTGTTTCCCCCCAAAGCCATGATGAGTGGTATAAAAAAGGAAATTGCGATAAATTGTTGAAGTGTTTTATCGAAACCGTGAAGTACTGCACCAGAGATAGATTCTCCGAACAGACTCACCAAAAGCCACGGCATCCTGTATCTTACGATTTTCCATATTGAACGCTCACCCACTTCAGCTCCTGATGTTCCTGCTAATTTATACATGTCTTCCGTTGTTTCTTCTCTTATTACATCAATTATGTCATCTACATTTATCACACCCACCAGTTTGTTAAAATTGTCCGTTACGGGAATAGCCAAAAGATCGTATTTATCTACCAGTCTTGCTATTTCTTCCTGATCCATCTCTGTTCTCACTGAAACAACATGAGGTGTCATTACATTTTCTATTTTCTCCTGAGGATCAGAAGTAATTAAGGCTCTTAAGGGAACCACACCGACCAGATGTCTATTTTCATCTACCACATATGTATAGATGATCTTTTTGTTTTTGCTCGCCCTCCTGATTTCATCTATTGCTTCTTTCACTGACAGATCCTTATTTACGAAAAACACATCCGGATCCATTATCCCGCCCGCCGTATCCTTTGGATATGCAAGTAGTTTTGTTATTTCTTCCTGTTTTTTGCCGCTCAATTTACTGAGAGCAACATTCCTTTTTTCTTCTGATAATTTCTGGTAGATATCCACTGATTTATCGGATGGTAGTTTTTCAAGGATGTATGCCGCTTTGTCTTCACTCATCTGCTCTATAATTTCAGCAGCTATATAATCATCAAGACCCTCCATGACCTGAATAACTGTATCGGTGTTTTCAATGGTTTTTATAACGGCCATGCTTTCATCAAGGGTGAGATTTTGAATAATACTGGATATATCCGCTGGATGAAGTTTTCTAACCAGGTTGGATAGGTTTTTGTAGGCTTCTTTTCTTACCAATTTTCTTGTTGTATTTGTCAGAAGACCTATAACTTTACTTTCTTCCATCAAAACCTCTGGTGAATGAGTTTTTTTATCCACTCTTCTTTTTTTGTCCACTTATGCTTTATTTTTACCCACAATTCCAGAAATACCCTGCAATTCAAAAACGCTTCTATGGATTTCCTTGCCATTGTACCGATTTCTTTCAACATTTTCCCGTTTTCTCCAATCACTATCATCTTTTGCGATTCCTTTTCTACAAAGATGACTGCCTTTATATAATATACATCCCTTTCTTGTCTATATTTTATATCCTCTATTTGCACAGCAATAGAGTAGGGAATTTCATGTTTTAATTTTTCTATCAACTTTTCCCTGATCAGTTCCGAGATGATAAACCTTTCTGTTTCTGTGGTGATTTGTTCTGGAGGATAATACTGTGGTCCAGAAGGCACTATCTCTATTATCTTTGACAGGAGTTCTGTTATTCCTTCATTTTTTATTAAACTTGTTTTCTGCACATACTTAAATGGAAAATAACTTAGAAATTTTTCTTCCGTTTCTTTTATTTCCTTTTCATCCTGAAAGAGCTCTATTTTGTTTATAACGAGAATAGAGGGAATATCCTTCATCATCTTAAAGTAAGCGAGAACCTCTTCGTCTATTGTTCCTTTTTCATCCGTAACAAATACCACTGCATCACTATCTTTTATTGCCCTCTGAATCTTAGAGGTCATTACCTTATTTAGCGTCTTGTTTGCTTTATGTATGCCTGGTGTGTCAAAAAAGATTAATTGATAATCTTTTCCCGTCAGGATACCGCAGATATTCGTCCTTGTTGTCTGTGGTTTTTTAGAGGTGATGGCTATCTTCTCTCCCAACAGTTTATTCAGTAAGGTTGATTTCCCTACATTCGGCTTACCTATAATGGAGATGTATCCTGATTTAAACATCTTTCAGTTTCCTTAAGGCTTCTTCCGCCGCCTTTTTTTCTGCTTCCCTTTTTGTTTTTCCTTCCCCTGTTCCATAGAGCTTTTCGTTGATGTAAACTCCAATATAAAATATCTTTTGGTGCTCTTTCCCTTTTTCTCTTTCTAACCTGTAGCAGGGCAAAGTGCCAAATCTCTTTCGTGTTATTTCCTGAAGTGTGGTTTTATGATCGGTGATTGTATCCTTTTTCACTATTTCATCCATTCTTTCTTTCAATAGATTCAAGGTAACCTCTTTTGCCTTCTCCCATCCTCCATCCAGATATACTGCACCCATTAATGCTTCCAGTGTATTCTCCAAAACAGAGGGATTTAGAGCAACTTTTCTTTTAGCCTCTCCTTTGCCTACCTTGAGATACTTATAAAGCCTGAGATTATATGCTATACTGGATAACGCTTCTGTGGATACTGAAGCAGCCTTTATTTTAGACAACTTGCCTTCTGCAAAGGAGGGGTAATTTTTAAACAGGTATTCTAATGTTGCCAGTTCAATCACCGCATCTCCTAACAGTTCCAGTTTCTCATTGGAAAGATTTATGTCTCTTGCAAAAGACCTGTGGGTTAGTGCCTTTACAAGCAGATTTTTATCAGCGAATTTATAATTTATGCTTTTTTCCAGTTTTTCCACAGGATTTATCTATCACAATATGGAACACAAATCAATTTTATTTCCGAATGAAAGAGCTTGACGAAAGATAATTATAATAATAAAACTGTGGTTACAAAGCTGGATGTGGAAAAATTATATTAAAGGAGGCGCTTAAATGTGTAGGGTTTCGTGGTTCTTATGCTTTAAAAAACTTACCTTTGCTATGGTTGGGTTATTTTTAATAGTGTTACTTGCTTCATGTGCAACAACGATGTCTGCTGTGGAACATGCAAAATTGGAAACATCCGCGAAGATGAGTGATACTATCTTTCTTACTCCTGCTCCGCAGGCGGAGAAAACGGTGTTTGTTCAGGTCAAAAATACAAGTGATGTGCCTATCCACCTGCAGGAGCTGGTAATCCAAAAGCTAATGGATAAGGGATACAGGATTATAACGGATGATCCATATAAGGCACACTACTGGCTGCAGGCAAATGTCCTTTACATGGGTAAGGAGAAGAAACATCTCACTGCTGATGCAGCTTTAGCAGGAGGATATGGTGGAGCTTTGCTTGGTGCAGCAACAGGCAGAGGAACGGGAAGATACACTGGTGCCGCGGCTGGTGCTTTAATTGGTTCTGCTGCTGGCATGCTTATTGGCTCGGCTATTCATGTGGATACTTGTATGGGCGTAGTGGATATTCAAGTAAAAGAAAAAATATTACGGGGAATGGCGGCAACAAGCACTCAATCTGATTTAAGGCAGGGCATGGGAACGACTGTAAAATCATCTCATCATGCTGTTTCTAATTATCAAGCTTACCGCACCCGTATTGTGGTTGAGGCGACAAGAACGAACATAAACATGAAAGAGGCTATTCCTGTTATAGAGGATAAACTGTCCAGCGAAATAGCAGGTATATTTTAGGAAAGTAATTTGAGAGAGGGGGGTTGTAAGAAGTGTTTAAGGTTGTCTTGTGTGATAGGATAGCGGAAGAAGGGGTAAAACTTCTGAAAGATAATCCAGAAATAAAGTTAGAAATAAGAGACAATGTATCTAAGAGTGAGCTACTTAACTTTATTGAAGATGCAGATGCGGTGATAACGCGCAGTGCAACAACAATTGATAAAAATTTCTTGGTTAAAGCAAGGAGGCTTAGAGTTATCGGTCGTGCAGGTGTAGGAGTGGATAATATAGATGTAGAGGAAGCATCGAGAAGAGGCATTATCGTAATGAATGTCCCTGCCGGTAATACATTAGCCGCAGTGGAGTTGACGATGACTCACATCTTATGTGCTCTGAGGTTTTTACCTAACGCCTGTTATGAATTGAAACACAATCATATATGGAATAGGAAGAAATGGATGGGAACAGAGCTGAGTGGAAAAACAGTAGGCATAATAGGCTTTGGAAGGATAGGTTCAAGAGTTGCTACAAGATGTATGAGTTTTGGTGCCAAAGTTGTAACCTATGATCCTTACATAAAGAAGGAAAAAGCAACAAGTTTAGGCTGCAGAATTGTAGATACATTGGATGAGCTTTTAGCAGTATCCGATATTATCACCATACATACACCGAAAACAGAAGAAACGTATAATATGATTACCTCAAGAGAGATAGAAAAGATGAAGGATGGGGTGATACTTATAAATTGTGCCAGAGGGGGGTTGTACAACGAAGATGACCTCTATGATGCCTTAAAAAGTGGGAAAGTAAAAGCATTAGGCATTGATGTTTTTGATGATGAACCCGTCAAAAATCATAAAATATTTGGGCTGGAGAATGTGTTTGTAACACCCCATATAGGTGGAAGCACCCGTGAATCCCAGATAAGGGTAGGAACACAGATAGCGCAACAGGTTGTAGATGCATTGAAGGGGCGCGATTATACAAACGCCATAAATCTGCCTTTTGTTAGAGGAGAGATACCGGACCATCTCCAGCCGTTTTTTGGTTTGGCAGAACAGATGGGTTCTTTTATAGTGCAGGTGGCAAATGGTTCCATACAGCGGGTACGGATAGAAGGAAGAGGTGAGATTGGTGAGTTTATAGAGTCTCTACGTATTTTCTCCTTAGTTGGCTTGCTTAAGCCTATCTTAGGCGAAGATGTAAACTATGTAAATGTTCCCTACTTGACCGAAGAAAGGGGTATAGTTGTAGAAGGGAAGAAGGAAATGAAGCCACTTTATTTCAAGAACTTTGTGCGGTTGAGTGTATGGACCGACAGGGAAAAATTAAGCGTGGGTGGCACGGTTTTTGAAGAAAACAGGGCGAGAATAGTAACTATAGACGGTTTTTCTATGGAAATTGAACCGTCAGGAATAATCATCGTTATAAAAAATTATGATAAACCTGGTGTAATTGGTCAAATAGGCACGATCCTGGGTGAAAACAATATAAATATTGCCGATTTTCGCTTAGGGAGAAAAAAAGAGGCCAGAGAGGCATTGGCCTTAGTCAGGGTAGATACACCTGCGCCCTCTTCTGTGATTGATAAACTTTCTCAAATCAGTGGGATTTTGTACATTAAGCAGATAAAACTCTGATCATTTAAAACTTAGAGGCACTTTTGTTACCATGTATTTTACATCTTCGTTTACGAAATCCATTCCACCACCCAGGAATACAGTGCGAGTTTTGGGATTCAGGAGTTCATCTACGCCACTGTACAGGTGGAAGTGACGCATTATGGTATAATCGGTACTCAGTTTCAGCCGTGCTTTATTGTCTCTGTAGTCATTATCGTGATTAAAGTCAAAGGCATCAAAAGAGAGTTTTAAATTATCATTAAATAGGTAATAATCTGTTCCCACCCCGAAGGTGGATTCTATTATACCTCCTCTTAATGCTAAATTCCCGTATCTCTTGCCTATTTCAGCATTTACTCGGATGGTGTTTGAATCTGATGGATTTTCGTTTTTGTAGTTTTTCTCTGCAACTGCTTCCACTATGTAAAATCTATCCGGAGAGGTATAGATAGTGGCTCCTACATATCCCTTGGAATCACCATGTCTTGTTTCATACTCACCCCTTGTGCCTATCTTTACAAGTATCCGTTCTGCTTTTTGAAGCTGACGCTTGACCTGTCTTAATGTGCTGGACATTTCATGATACATCTTCTCATTTTTTACCAGTTTACCAATAGTTCCCTTTCCCTGATTAATATCTTCTGTGATATTTTCCACATGGCCCAGTGTTCTATTCAATTTGTTCATAGCCATTCTGGCCTGAGCTATCGTTTCCTTTATATTTTCCCTGTTTTCTGCAAGAATCTGGTTAGCTTTTTCTTCTGCTCTTATGAGCCTGGCAGTGATTACAGGTATATCTTTCTTTAAGGTCCGTGTTATCTGTCTTATGTTTTCTATTGATGCTTTGAGATTTTCTCTATTTTCTTCCACCTGCAGAGATATTTTTGAAGTAAGGCTTTCTAAATTTTGCAATGTTTCCCTCACCCTCTCTATGTTTTCATCACTTAATAGTTTATTTACACTCTGTGCTACTTCAGCAAGTTCTACTTCAGATTCTGTTTGTTTGATCTCATCACCGTCAGATAGATACCTATTTGACACACCCAGGCTTATATCTATACATTTTTCTCCCAGAAGCCCTGTGCTTTTTACATAAGCAATAGAATCCTCTGGTATCTTGTATTTTTCATATATAGCCATTTCCACTTTTGCCTTCCTGTCGCTCAATGTAATGTTTTTGATGTATCCTATATCTACCCCTGCAGCCCTGATGTGTCTCTTTATCTCTAACCCGGAGGCATTTTTAAATAGACCGTAGATGCAATATATTTTTTCTTTTTTTATACTCCACTTTCCTACCTTCAGTGTCATATAACCGAAGGCAACTAAGACCAAAACTATAAATAGACCCACTGCAAATTCTGTTTTTCTCATACCATTATTGGTCCTTTGAAATTACCCTCAATGAATTGTTTAACATATAGGTTTTTACTCTTCATAAACACATCCGGTGGACAAAACTCTATTATTCTTCCATTATGCAGCATTCCTACATAGTCTGCAATATTTTTCATCAGTTTAATCTCATGAGTGATGATAACCATTGTTATTTTTCTCTCATCGTGTATTTTTTTAATCAGCTGTTCTATGGAAGCGGAAATTATGGGATCTAATCCCGTTGTAGGTTCGTCAAACAGTATTATTTCTGGATCAGAGATTATAGCCCTTGCCAGACCCACCCGTTTTCTCATTCCTCCCGAAAGCTCGTCTGGCATTTTTTCTTCCACCCCTCTCAACCCCACAGAGTGTAAGGTCTCTTTCACTTTCTCTGTTATCTGCTTTTGCGTCATCTTTGTATGTTCTCTTAATGGAAAGGCAACATTATCGAATACATTCATGTAGTCAAATAAAGCTGCATCTTGAAACAGCATGCCAAATTTCATTCTTATTTTATTCAGTTTTTTTTCATTTAAAGGAACAATATCCACACCATCAACCATTATCTTTCCCTTATCTGGTTTCAAAAGCCCCATCATATGTTTCAGAAGCACGCTTTTGCCTATTCCACTCATTCCCAATATTACCGTTACTTTACCTTTATAGATTGAAATA
>JAGGSF010000051.1 GCA_021159235.1 Deltaproteobacteria bacterium
TCTACCTCACAGGCAAGCTCACTCCATCCCTTCAACCTGTTGGCAGGATTCTGTTTGGGATTTTTTAAAAATATATATAAAAGATTATTTCCATAGGCAAAGAAATCAAACAGGAAAGCAACAACCATACATAAAATAAGCAATTTCTTTTTGTTTTTTAAATAAAAAGCTGTAGCAATAGTGCCTGCTACATATGCGCATCCTGGCCAGTTGGCATAAACAGAGGTATGAATGGAAACTATCAAAAATATTAAAAAGATGGGAAATGAGAAGAAAAACAGATAATACAATTTTTTCTTTAAACAAAAGAACATGGAGATAATATATACAATAAAGAATACAGGGCTTAATGCTCCTGCCTGTCCGCCGATATAATCACCTAAGGAAGAAAACGACAACCACCTGCCTTCTCCTATCTTTGTTAAATGGAAAAGATGAAAAAAGTTTGCAAAGCTGTGTTCAAATGACCATATAAACACGGGCATGGAAACAATAATTATTGCCAAAAGCATAAATATAAACCGATTGGAGATAATTATTCTGCCCTTTTTTGTGAACAGAAGGTATATAATAAGAGAGAACACAAATAGATACATGGAGTATTTTGCAAGAAAGCCCAATCCTATGAGAACACCTAAAAAGATCCAGGAAACAGTGTTTTTATTTTCCATTTTGTAGGCATAGATGAAAGAAAATGTCCACAACAAGAGCAATGGTGCATCTACATGACTGATTATTGCACCGGCATTTGAAATGGGTAGAAATTCACCTATAAGAACAGTTAGAAACGCTGTTTTTGTATCAAAGACCTTTTTCGTAAAGTATAAGACTGCCAGGTAAGATATGGTAGAAGTGATGAGAGCCAGACTTCTTACCCCCAACACATTATCTCCAAATACAGCAGTTGTCATCCTGAGAAGATAAGCTATAAGCGGTCCTTTCGTGTAATAACTGATGCCTAAATGTCTGGACCAGTTCCAGTATTGTGCTTCATCGGGGGAAAGGTCTATTGAGCATGAGAGAATATACAACAAGCGAAACGATGAAAAGAGTAAAATTAAAAACCAGCTTAAATAGAGGTATCTTCTTTCCATATTTTCTTAAATAAAAAGGAAACAGTTAAACCAACTACAATACCAAAAATTGCACCAGCTAAAACATCTAAAGGAAAATGAACCCCTTCATACACTCTCCCTATACTGACCAAAAATGCTAAGGGATAAAAAAAATAAGCAGACCCTTTCCAGAATGAATATAAAACAGTAGCGAATGCAAATATGTTCATTGCATGATTGCTGGGAAATGAAAAAGAATTTATATAAAGCAAGGGATGAAGGTCCGGAATGTTCAACATACAGGGTCTGGCTCTGCCGAAAAATGGTTTCAGGATATAGGAACAGAGCGTATTGGACACAATGGCAGCAACAATTATGGTTAAAATAATCCAGAAAGCATATCTTCTAAATCTTAAAAACAGTGCAATTATGAGCGGAACAATAATGAAGGTAAGGTTGTATTTATCTGTGATAAACAAAAAGAACTTATCCAATACAGGATTTCGCAGATGGTTTATGAACAGTAAGAGAGTTGTATCCACAATCGGAGTTTATTATATGCAACCCTTTGTGTCAACAGGTTCTTGACTTTTCACATGAACTTTACTATTTTATAGTGTGTTTGTTGCGGGGTGGAGCAGTCTGGTAGCTCGTCGGGCTCATAACCCGGAGGTCGTAGGTTCAAATCCTACCCCCGCTACCAATTCCTTGACAAACACATTCAATTTACATAATATAATCTCCTGCTGTAGGAGATTATGTTTAGCAGTTTAAGTGATAAGATAAACAGTACTATAAGAAAGGTTAAAGGGAGAGGTAGACTTACCGCACAGGAATTAGATGAAGTATTGCGGGAAATAAAACTCTCCCTGTTAGAAGCGGATGTTCACTACAAAGTAACAAAGTCCTTCATAAATAAAATCAGAGAAAAAACAATAGGAAAAGAAATAGAAAAGAGCCTCAGTCCGGGAGAAGTCATCAGCAGCATCGTGTATGAAGAGATGGTTCATATCTTAGGGGAAAAGAACGAAGCATTGAATCTCTCGGGGAATCCTCCCTTCACCATTATGATGGTTGGACTTCAAGGCTCAGGCAAAACAACCACAACTGCAAAATTGGCTCACCTTCTTCGCACCAAGGGAAGAAATCCCATTGTTGCATCCTGTGATCCTTACAGACCAGCAGCAAAGGAACAACTATCCATTATAGCAAAAAAGGCAAATGTAGCAGTATTTGAAGACGACAGCTCATCGGCAGTGGACACAGCAAAAGCTTGTCTAAAATTTGCCAAGCAAGAAGGGAAAGATGTAATAATACTGGATACTGCAGGAAGGTTGCATATAGAAGAAGATTTAATGCAAGAACTGGAAGAGATAAAAAAGATTACATCCCCCAAGGAAATCTTGTTCGTTGCCGATGCGATGATGGGTCAGGAAGCAGTAAACATCGCTTCAGAATTTAATAGCAGATTAAATCTTTCCGGTGCTATATTTACAAAGATAGATGGTGATGCCAGGGGGAGGAGCGGTGCTCTCCATCAAAAGTGTGACAGGACTTCCCATTAAATTTATAGGAACAGGAGAAAGAGTAGAAGATATTGAATTGTTTCATCCGGACAGGATTGCTTCTCGTATACTGGGCATGGGTGATATGCTCACCTTGGTAGAAAAGGTTAAACAAGCAGAAACAAAAGATACGCACATCATCAAAAAATTAAAAACCCGACAATTCACACTTGATGATTTTTTAGAGCAGATAAGAAAAGTGAAAAAAATGGGATCATTGGCCAGTATGATAAAGCTCATTCCAGGATTAAACAGGATCAGATTAGAAAACATAGAAGAAATGGATAAAGAGACAAAACATATAGAAGCTATTATACTATCCATGACAAAGGAAGAAAGAAAAAACTTTCGCATCATAAATGCCTCAAGAAAAAGACGCATAGCAAAAGGCAGCGGAACAAAGGTGCCTGATGTAAACAGGCTACTTAAGCAATTCAATGAACTATCACATATGATGAAAGGATTGAATAAAAGAAAAGCAATGCAGATGATGCAAAACTTAGGTTCCTATCCAAAAATGTTTTGATAAAAGGAGTAGGGTGTGAGTGTTGTGATCAGGTTGAAAAGAGGGGGCAAAAAGAAAAGACCCGCTTATAGGATTGTGGTGGCAGATAAAAAAGCTCCGAGGGATGGAAAAACGATAGACACTATTGGTATATATAACCCATTCTTGGATGATGCCGAAAAAGTAAAATTAAATAAAGAAAAACTGGATGCATGGATTAAAAAAGGTGCACAGATAAGTGAAGTAACAAAAAGCATACTGAAACCTATTTTAAAATCATTGTAAATGGAGGTAGCCCGATGAAAGATTTAATTGCTAACATCGCTAAGTTCCTCGTAGACAAGCCAGAGGAGGTGGAAGTATCTCAAATGGAAGGTGAGAAAACAACAGTGATTGAACTGAAAGTAAATCACAATGATTTAGGAAAGATTATAGGAAAACAGGGAAGAACAGCACAGGCAATGAGAACTATACTCACTGCCGCATCAACAAAGATAGGCAAAAAAGCCCTGTTAGAAATACTGGAATGATAATAAAAAAGGGGAGTATAGGTGAAATTTTTCATACTATCCATATTCCCCGATATGTTTCAGTCTCCGTTTTCAGAAGGAGTTATAAAAAGAGCCCGGGAGAAAGAACTGGTGGAAATAGAATTGATAGATATAAGGGATTTTACGCTAACGAAACACAGACAGGTTGATGATTACCCCTACGGTGGCGGATGTGGCATGATACTGAAACCCGAACCTATCTACCTGGCAATGGATTTTGTGAAAGAAAAGGTAAAAGATATATGGACCATAATACTCACACCCAAGGGAGAGATATTCCATCAGGAGATAGCAAAAAATCTGGCTAAAAAAGAAAATATTGCCCTGATCTGCGGTAGATATGAGGGATTTGATGAAAGAATAAGATATCTGGCCGATATGGAGTTATCCATAGGAAGGTATATCTTAAGCGGAGGAGAAATAGCGGCAATGGTGATAGTAGATGCAGTCACAAGACTTGTTCCAGATGTCATAGAAAATCCAAAATCTTTAGAAGAAGAAACCTTCTGTAATGGAGACTGGATAGAATATCCACAATATACCAGACCTTATGAATTTAGAGGAATGAAAGTGCCAGACATATTACTTTCCGGGAATCATAAGAAAATAAGGGAATGGAGAATGAAAATGGCCAAGAGGAGAAAAGATGAAAAATACATATGAATTTGAAAAGTCATACATTGAAAAGCAGGGGAAAAAATTGCCCGAGATAAGGCCTGGGGATACGGTGAAAGTGCATACAAGGATAAAAGAGGGAGAGAAAGAAAGAATACAGATATTCACCGGTGTTGTGATCAGAAACAGAGGCTCGGGCCTGAATAAAACCCTTACCGTAAGAAAGATGTCTTACGGTATAGGAGTAGAAAGAATATTCCCTTTATACAGTCCATCTGTAGAAAAGATAGAAATAACAAGAAGAGGCAGGGGAAGAAGGGCTCGCCTTTACTATTTGAGAGAAAGGAGAGGAAAGTCTGCACGCATTAAAGAAAAGAGATAACAGAAACTGGGGAAAGGAAGTAGAGAAAAAAGCTGTCTCCTTTCTGAAGAAGAACGGGCTAAAGATTGTTACATGTAATTTTTACACCCGTTGCGGAGAGATAGATATCATCGCTAAGGATGGAGAAGAATGGGTATTTGTTGAAGTAAAGGGAAGGAAAAATAAGAAATTTGGTTTACCTCAGGAAGCGGTAAGCCGGAAAAAACAAAAGAAGATAAAAGATGTTGTTCTGCTCTTTTTGCAGAAGATGCACTTAAACATAGAAAACACGCCTGTAAGATTTGATGTTATCTCCTTTTTAGAAAATGAAGGAATTGAATGGATAAAAAATGCCTATTAGGTAAAGATTTTAAACGGCACATCTTTTCTCTTCTTAATATCTCCCCTTCTGATGGCCTCTTCTAAATCCTTCTTCAACTGTTCTACTACTTCCTTTCTAAAATCCTTAATGTATCCTCTTTCCTTGGCCACTTCAACTAATCTTTCGCCCGTTTTCTTCCCACACCACTCTATTGTTTCTCTGGGGAAGTAAGTTGCACCACAACCCGGACACCTATAAACTTCAACATCTTTTACCTTCAAACACTCCCCTTTGACCGGTCTTTTGAAAGGTGTTACCACCTTTCTCATTTCTCTACCACAAAACTTACACTTCATCTTATCCCCTCGCACCTGGGGTGGCATGTGCCACCCCAGGTCTTTGTTTTTTACTAATCGGCTACCTTGACATAAACAGATTTCCCTGTCTCCTTTTCCTTCTCAAGTTCTCTAACCGTCTTCCTTACTAAGTAGATTCTGGTAGGATCCACCAGCATCCTTAACACCTTCAACTCATCTATAGTAGGAGTAGGTGTAAAGGGCACCTCATCGGTGGGCTTCAATACCTTGCCGCTTTTATCTTTCAACTCCCATCCGACATTATCAATCACATCCTTCAGACTGCATCCAGGATGAACAGACCTCAGCCTCATATCATAGATACCTTCCTCTGGATAGTTCTCCATTATGCACAAATCAGATGCCATAACACCCTTTCCGCCTCGAGGCACACCATAGTCCCATCTGGTTTCACCTTCCGGACCCCTGGCTGCAGCCATAGTGGTGAGATAACAAACATGAGGAGGAAATCTTCTCTTTTCCTGAACCATAATGGAGAGGAGAAAATCAGACTGCTGACCGATAGGATTAGAACCGCCGGAGCCTGTGAATCTTACATTTGGACCCAGTTTTAAAAACTTCTTTCTCTCCTCGTTTGGAGTCATTCCTTTTACATGTATAGACTGCCAGTAGCTTCTGGGTTTTTCCCAGATTGCAGTAGCATTGATATTTCCATATTCATCATACTCTGCTCCACCCAGAGCACCACCGGTAACATATCCCCTCTGCTCATAGGTGCCAAATGAATTGGTCATTCCCAGTGCGGTAGATGCCATATAACAACCACGAATGTCGGCAACAGAGATGGGCACATGTTCAAACTTGGGGTCTAACATCCCCGCTTCCATGATGATAACTGCCGTGGGATTTACCGTGAGCTGAGCTTCCATCACCACCAAGACCGGCAATCCTGTCCCTATGAACATAGATGCTCCTTTGGGTATCTCCCTGGAACCGGCAATAGCCAGAAGCTCTATGGTTGAAAATGCATCCGGGGGAATATTGTAACTCTTACAATATGCTTCATAATCACTATCACTTATTGTGGATTTAAATACCTCATCAGCCATAATTCACCTCTCTTTATTTATATTTTTTAAATTACACTAAGAAATAGGTCTGTACAGGTCTGGCTTATAACCATAAGCCGCATCCGCTCTCAACTCATACAGACGCTCCATGCCTACCGCTCCACTGGGGCATTCAAATTTTGCCTCAATCTTTCCCCATTTGAAGTAATCCCTTCCTACCTTATTCTGATAGAAGTCCCATTCATCCTTACCTACCTGATTGCGCCAGTAATCTTCCAGTGCTTGCTTTCCTTCCACACCTCCAGCCGCAGCACGGTTTATCTGAATATAGAACTTCCACCACATCCAGTCATAATCATATACATAGGTGCAACCGGTGGGATAGCAGGACCAGGGTGCATCAATGATAACATCCGTCATCAAGCAGGGAATCTGATTCTGCTGCGGACGATATCTCAACTCTTCCTCTGGAACAACCTGTTCCGCAGTTATTACCAGATACTTTGCAGAGATAGACTGTTCCACATCGGGGACCAGCAATCCCTCTATTCTTGCTGTTCCTTTCACCCCCACTCTCTGAACATGGGTGGTGGTTACAAACGGTATACAAGGTGGATAGAGGATGGCAATTACACCTTTCTCCCCTGTATATTTATTGACCCTCTTTCTCAGTTTCTCATAGAAGATACCATCTTCTTCGGCGCAGGTCTTATTCATGGTCGTGTCTGGTTCATCACCGGGTGAAAACTTATTCTTGGGGTCATATTGATGCGGTCTCAGTCCCCAACCATCAAATGGATCCTTTATGATTGCATGTCTCTTTGGTGGAATATCAGGATGAATCCAGGTGCCATCCGGATTTTTCCCTCTCAAGCCTGCCTTACCGAATGTATCGTATTCCAGCAGGTCACTCCCCAACTCTGTCATGCCGGTGGCAAACTGGTGACCAAAATAACCGGCCTGGGTTCTCAATGCCCAGGAATAATTGGTATGGTCCATCACCGCCTCAAGGTTTCCATCCTCCAGACCCTTTCTTATCTCATAAGAAACGGGCTGAATGGTCTCCAATCCCAAGTATGTCATCTCAACCCATGCCAGTTGATTGGCACCCGCCAACATCATCATCGGGGTAGCGCCAGCATTGGTCTGCATATAGAGATCGGGTATATTCTGACGAATGGCTTCTCTGGCTGTAGAGGCATTGGTTCTGGTGTAACCAAACCCACCCAAGCACCATGCCCTGCGCGGCCTGATATACTTCTTTACAGCATCCTTAAGGTCCATTAGTTTATCACTCTTTGGTTTCTCAATGTTTGGATCTACCTGGTTCGCCATGATTTACCTCCAAATTCTTCAAAAAATTTGTTTAACTTTTCCCTCTCCTTTTCAATAATGTCTTCAATATCTTCTGCTCTTTTCTTGTCTGCCGAATCCTCAAATAAACTTTCTTCGGGATAATCAATGGGCAATCCTATCCTATCAGCCAGCATCTCTATAAATTCTCTTACCTCAATATACTTCAAGCCGGTTGTAACAATATCAAGGGTGTAATCCTCATTGAAATATATGGTAGGATAGGCTACATCGCTGTCTGGTGGTTCAATGGGAATAAGGCGAAATCCTCTCCCCTCAAAATCCATAATCGTACCCAAGGGTTTTACCTTCTCTCTTATTTCACTCAGTGTGAACATATCACCACCAATAATCCTGCCCTTTACAAAGGTAAATTCTCCCGCCATTATTTCAATTCCTTCCTCTTAGCCCACAACTCTCTAATAACAGTTTCAATTCTTTCCTTTGCCAGATTTATCACCTCTAAACCGTTATTCAGATAATCCAATGTTGTCCTCAATTCAGATTCTATTATGTCCGCGGTCGACCTCTTTTCAAGCAAAGGCACCAGCTTACCTATCTTATTCACTGCTCCGGGAACATTTTTGAACTGCCACATCCAGGTATCAAAGTAATAGTTGATCATCATCAACTTTCTATCCTCTGCAGCAAGCCTCTTCCATATCTCCACCTTTTCTTTTACCTCTTCTTTCCGCACCTCCTTCGGTTCTTCTTTTTTAACCACCTTTTCCCTGAAGGTCTTTGGATAAACTATCATACTTTCTCACCTCCTTTTACATAATTTTGTTTTTTAAATATAACTAAACATTTATTAAATGTCAAGCATTTTTTTAATTAATTAAGCTGCTTTTATTCCTGTTTTTGCTACATAGACATTTACTCCCTTATCAGAGAAAAATGTTAAAAGAGCATTTATCTCTGCAGACGAATTGCCCAGCCTGCCTATCTCGGATACTATGAGATTGTCCCCCTCCTTTAACTCAGCAAAAATCTTTTTACCCAATATTCTTTCTCTCCAGCCTGTATAACGTGGCACTTCTTCCTTTATATATTCTACTGGTTCCAGCTGATTTTTTGCCGCAAAGTCTCCTATTACAGCCTTCTGAATAAGCTCCGTTTGTTCCTCTCCTGGAGATATCTGAATATATCCTATTGTCTTTGCCATTACATCCTCCAAACTAAAATTCTATCATCAATCCAGCGGTGGGCCCAATTGTATAACATCTGTCTCTATATTGATAACCACCTCTCCCACCTTAGGAAGCTTCATATATCTCTTTCTTATCCTCTCTCTGGCTTCCTCCTTATTCTTTGCTCTTATCACATTCGTTGTAGCCATCTGATTTCCATTCTCATACAAAACTAAAGCCAACACTTTATAGGTATTCAGCATTCTGTTATTAAATTAACACACTCTACTTTAAATTGCAAGTAAAACTTCACGGTAAATCGCATATCTATACCTACAATCAGTTGCTTGAAAAACCCCTGCCAAAAATCTATAATATAAAAACATGTGGGACAGGTTGCGTGACGAACTATACAAGCAATACGGAAAGGAGTGTGAAGTGTGGATATCGCAGATTACAGATGAAAAGATTGGAAAAGAAGACCTCATTCTTTCTGTTCCCAATCTCTTTGTGCAGAAATGGATAGAAAATCACTACTTGGATACGATGGAAAAAATATTAGAGAGAATAGAGGGTAAAAAGGTAAAAATAAGGATAAAAAATAGTGAATATATAAAGAAACAGAACAAAAGGAAGGATAATGTTGGTAGAAAGTATACATTTAACAATTTCGTAGTAGGCCCCAATAACCAATTAGCTTATGCCGCCAGTTATGCTGTAGCCGAACATCCTGGTGAGGCTTATAATCCACTGTTTATATACGGCGGAGTGGGTTTAGGAAAAACACATCTTCTACATGCCATCTACAATCATGCTTATAATATAAACAACAACTTGAATATCATTTACATCTCCAGTGAAGAATTTACCAACGAACTCATCACCTCCATTCAAAACAAGACGATGTTAGAGTTTAGAAGTAAATATAGAAGTATAGACTTACTCCTTGTAGACGATATACAGTTTATCTCTGGTAAAGAGAGAACAGCAGAAGAGTTTTTTCACACCTTCAATACACTATACGGAAGACAAAAACAGATCGTGATTACTTCAGACAATCCCCCACACCTCATTCCCGATATAGAAGATAGATTGAGATCGCGATTTAACTGGGGGCTTATTGCGGATATCCAACCTCCAGAGTTTGAAACACGAATAGCTATTATTAAAAGAAAAGCACAATCCAATAATATAGAGATAAGTGATGATGTAGTAAACCTCTTAGCGGAATACATAGATACAAATGTGAGAGAAATAGAAGGAACACTTATAAAACTCGGTGCTTATTCCTCAATCATGAAACACCCTATAGATCTTGAATTTACAAAGAATGTTCTTAGTGAAGAAATCGCCTACAAAAAGGAAAAATTGAGTATGGAAAACATCCAGCAGGCTGTTGCTGATAACTACCATATCACATTAGAAGATATGTTATCAGGTAAAAGAAATAAAGAAATTGTCAAACCCCGAGAAATTGCCATATATCTGATAAGAAAACTAACCAACCACTCTCTATCAGAAATTAAGTCAAAATTTAATATGAATAGTCATGCGACGATCATTCATGCTGTCAAAAAGATAGAAAAATTAATACAAGAAGATGAAGTTTTTAGACATGAAATAGAAAATCTGGAAAAAAGATTGCCGATCATGTCAAAAAATAAACACTTATGAACATACTTATGAACAACAGCAATTATATAT
>JAGGSF010000072.1 GCA_021159235.1 Deltaproteobacteria bacterium
AAAAAATATAAACACAGGCACCAGTGGTAGGCTCTTCCACCACTTAAAACCATTCAGGTTTATATGTTTAAGACCTTTATATCTTACATTACTTATCATAAGAAAGGAAACAAGGATAAACAAAACAACAAAGAAGGAACCTGCATGTATATTGAATTTAATGGTTATAAACATCGTGCTTACGACCATCATTGCCGCCGCAGGAATGGGTAAACCCACAAAACTTATCCTCTTACTCTGAACATTAAATCGTGCCAACCTCAATGCCCCCGTTAAAAGATAGGCAATGCACAAAAAGAGGCCCACTTCATCTAAATATCGCAAATACCACATATAACTGATAAAGGCCGGTGCCACTCCAAAAGACACCAGATCAGATAACGAATCATACTCCATGCCGAATGCACTCTGAGAGTGAGTGAGACGAGCCACAGCTCCATCTAAACTATCAAATACAACAGCCAGAACAACAAACCATCCTGCCAGGATGAAATTCTCTCTTACTGCAGCGAGTATTGAATAAAAACCGGTAACGATACTTGCAGTGGTAAATAGGTTTGGCAAAATGTAGATTCTTTTACTCATCAAACATCCCTATCACCGTTTCCCCTGCCTTTACCCTTTCACCCAACCTTACATTCAGTTTAACCGAAAAAGGCACATATATATCCAGCCGTGAGCCAAACATAATCAATCCAAATATCTTGCCCTTTCCAAAAATACTACCCCTTTTTGCATAACATACAATGCGACGGGCAACTATTCCTGCAATTTGAACTACCACCAATCTCTTTCCAGATTTAGTTCTGATGAAAATACCATTTTGTTCATTCATAAGTGATGATTTCTCTCTGTTTGCCGGATAAAACTTACCCTTATTATAGTAAGTGTCAACAACCTCTCCTTCCACAGGAAATCTGTTTATATGCACATCAAACAAAGACATAAAGATACTCACCCTTAAAGCCTTTTTCTTTAGAAAAAAACGCTCCTCTGCTGTTGAGATATCTACCACTATGCCATCGGCAGGAGAAACTATCAGGCCATCTCCATCAGGCACATTCCTCTTTGGATTACGAAAAAAATAAAAACTAAACAAAACCAATACCGCCCAAACCCCACAGGTTATATACCAGTGAAGTAAGAGCAATACGACGAATAAAAAGAGCTCCCCTGTAATAATGGGTATCCCTTCGACCGCAAAAATATGCCGTTCTTCTGTCCTCATTAAGCCTCATTTTTATCCACAATCTTACCGGCACCAATCCACGACATCATGCTGCGCAAGCGTCTTCCCACTCTCTCTACAGGATGATCCTCATCCCGCTTCAGTAAGGCATTAAACACCGGTCTGCCCACCTTATTTTCCAATATCCATTCCCTGGCAAACTGTCCGGTCTGGATTTCCTTTAATATTTCTTCCATCCTCTTTTTTACATCTTCATTGATTATCCTCGGTCCCCGGGTTACATCACCATACTTGGCAGTGTTGGATATTGAATAACGCATCTCACTTATGCCACCTTCATACATAAGATCCACAATAAGCTTCAGCTCATGAAAACACTCAAAGTAAGCCATTTCTTCCGGGTAACCGGCCTTTATCAGTGTTTCAAAAGCCGCCTTTACCAAAGCTGTCACTCCACCGCATAAAACAACCTGCTCACCAAACAAATCCGTCTCTGTTTCATCCTTAAATGTGGTTTCAATAATACCTGCCTTTCCTCCTCCAATCGCCGAAGCATAAGACAAAGCCAACTCTTTGGTATTGCCAGAAGGATCCTGTCCCACTGCAATAAGCATGGGAACTCCTCTTCCTTTTTCATATTCCCTGCGCACCAGATGCCCCGGCCCCTTCGGAGCAACCATCATCACATCTACAAAAGGGGGAGGATTTATCTGACCAAAATGAATGTTAAAACCATGTGCAAATGCTATGGCGTCTCCTTCCTTCAAATGTGTCTCTATATTTTGTTTGTAGATTTCCGACTGCAGTTCATCAGGAGCAAGAATCATAATTACATCTGCCCATTCGGCAGCATCGTCTACTTCCATCACCTTTAATCCCCTTTTCTCTGCCTTGTTCCAGGACTTACTTGATCTTCTCAAGCCTACAACAACATCTACGCCGCTGTCTTTCAGGTTGTTAGAATGGGCATAACCCTGACTCCCGTATCCGATTACCGCCACTTTCCTTCCTCTAATAACAGATAGATCTGCATCTTTGTCGTAATAAACATTCAATGCCATCTTATCCTCCTCTTGTCATCGCAACTTTACCGGTGCGAGCTAATTCTTTTATCCCCAAGGGTTCTAACAAATTCAAGATTGCATTAATTTTACCACTATCTCCTGTTACCTCTATGACATAAGAATCCCGTGCAACACTTACCACATTGGCACGAAATATATCTACAATACGCAAGACCTCTGCCCTTGTACTGGCATCGGTGTGCATCTTGATCAACGCCATTTCCCTCTCTACATACGGTCTGCCCCTGTATTCTACAACCTTTACAACATCTATCAACTTGTTTAACTGCTTGTTGATCTGTTCCAATACCCTTTCATCCCCACTTGTAACAATTGTCATGCGAGAAAGTGAAGGATCCATAGTTGGAGCCACATTCAGCATCTCTATATTGTAACCTCTACCACTGAAGAGATTGGCAATCCTACACAAAACTCCTGCCTTATTTTCCACCAATAAAGACACAATATATTCCATACCGCACCCTAAACCAGTAACATGTGAGTAATAGGTGCTCCTGCAGGCACCATAGGATAAACATTCTCCTCACGTGAAATACGCACATCCACCACACAAGGCCCACTGCAATCCAGCATCTTCCTTAGTCCCTCTTCCACATCTTTTTCTTCCTCAAGGCGAAAAGCATCAATGCCATAACTTCCAGCCAGCCTTACAAAATCTGGTTGCACGGAAATATCCGTTCCTGAATATCTCCTGCCAAAGAACAGCTGCTGCCACTGTCTCACCATTCCCAAAAAGCCATTGTTCAATATCACCACCTTAACCGGTAATCTGGATTCCACTGCAGTGGCCAATTCCTGCATACTCATCTGAAAACTGCCATCGCCTGTTATATTTATTACCATTCTATCGGGATTTGCTACCTGCGCTCCCAATGCAGCAGGAAAACCAAAACCCATAGGACCTAACCCCCCTGCACTTAAATGGGTTCGTGGTCTGGTAAAGGTGTAAAACTGAGCTACCCACATCTGATGTTGTCCCACATCAGAAACAATGATAGGATAAATATCCTTCGTCAATTGATAGAGTTTCTCAAGCACATATTGGGGTTTTATCGTTTTTCCATCACGCACATAGGCAAGCTTATGTTCATTCTTCCAATTTTCTATCATTTCCAGCCATGGTTTCCTTATCTCTTTCCAATCTTTCTCATATTCATCAAACAGAGGTAACATCTCCTGTAAAACGCATTTCGCATCACCCACAATAGGATAATCCACCTTTACATTTTTGCTGATGGATGCAGGATCTATATCAATATGCACGATGGATGCATGCGGAGCAAAATCAGAAAGCTTGCCTGTAACCCTATCATCAAATCTTGCTCCAATAGAAATAAGCAAATCACAATGCTGGATAGCCATATTTGCCCTGTATGTCCCGTGCATGCCAGCCATGCCCAGCGAAAGTTCATCTGTCTCTGGAAATGCACCGATGCCCATCAATGTGGTAAAAACAGGAATACACAATTTCTTAGCCAGGGTGTAAACCTCTTTATGTGCTCCCGAACTTATTACTCCTCCACCTACATACAGAAGCGGTTTCTTTGCTTCGGCTATTATCCGAGCTACCTTCCTTATCTGTCTGGGATTACCATGAAAAGTAGGGTTGTATCCACGAATAGATACAGACTCCGGGTAATTGAATTCCGCTTCATCTGTCTGAACATCCTTTGGCAGATCTACCAATACCGGACCCGGCCTGCCGGTTGAAGCAATATAAAATGCTTTTTTTACCGTCTCCGCCAGATCTTCCACCCGTTTTACTAAAAAATTGTGTTTGGTACAGGGACGAGTTATACCCGTAATATCCGCCTCCTGAAAAGCATCATTTCCTATAAGATTCGTAGGCACCTGACCTGTAAAAACCACTATAGGAACAGAATCCATATAGGCATTGGTAATACCGGTAACAGTATTGGTGGCTGCCGGACCGGAGGTAACAAAAGCCACGCCTACTTTCCCCGTGGATCTGGCATAACCTTCAGCTGCAAATGTCGCTCCATCTTCTCGCCTGGTTAATATGAACTTCAGATCCTTTTGTTTATAAAGTTCATCAAACACATTTATTATCGCTCCACCCGGAATACCAAAGATATGCTTTACTCCCTCTCTTTTTAACGATTCTAAAAGTATCTTCGCCCCATTTAACTTCACCTGTATCCCCCTTAAGGTCACCTATTATAATCCCAAAAACACAAAATGCAAACCACTAAAGCAAGACTTCTCTTCTTCCCTTCTCGTCGGGCGGAGAAAGAACACCATCTCTCTCCATCTGTTCAACAATCCTCGCCGCCCTATTGTATCCGATCTTTAGCCTTCTTTGAAGATAAGAAATGGAAGGGTTTCCTCCCTGCTTTATTATCTCCAGAGCCTCTCCATAATATTCATCATATTCCTCGTTTTCATCTTTTATCTCTTTAGCTTCCTCAATTCCAGAAATAAGCCTGCTATCGTATTGGGGTGCCTTTTCTTTCTTTATAAAAGATACAACCTTCTTTATCTCCTCCTCACTCAGGAAAGCACCATGAATCCTCTTAGGTTCCGATGTGCCAGGAGGAAGAAAGAGCATATCCCCACAACCCAGCAAGCTCTCCGCTCCAGATGTATCCAAAATCACTCGAGAATCTGCCTTAGAAGAAACCTTAAATGAAATTCGAGCAGGAAGGTTCGCTTTTATCAAACCTGTTATCACATCTACCGATGGTCTCTGAGTGGCACAGATCAGGTGTATGCCACTTGCCCGCGCCATCTGAGCCAGCCTGACGATGGAAGACTCCACCTTTTTTGAAGAAACCATCATTAAATCCGCCAATTCATCTATCACCACCACTATATAGGGCAACTTTTCACATTCGCCGGCCTCTGCCTCACTGTTATATCTTTCTATACTTTTCACGCCAACCTGAGACATCATCTTGTACCTTCTTTCCATCTCTCCAACCAGTAAGGACAAAGCTGCCGTTGCTTCCCTGGGATCGGTAATAATAGGCATAAACAGATAGGGAATACCATCATACACTGTAAGCTCCAGCATCTTGGGATCTATCATTACAAACTTCACATCCTCCGGTAATGCCTTATACAAAATGCTTACAATCATAGCATTTATACCCACACTTTTCCCTGAACCAGTGGCACCAGCGATAAGAAGATGGGGCATTCTCGCCAGATCCGCAACAAACGGTTTTCCCAGGGTGTCCTTCCCCAAAGCCAGCGTAAGGCAAGAAGTAGAATTTCTAAAACTTTCAGAGCTAACAATATCTTTCATACACACGATTTCCCTATTTTTATTGGAAATCTCGATACCTACCACTGCTTTCCCTGGAACAGGAGCGAGAACCCTCACCGACAATGCCTTCATTGCCATAGCCAGATCGCTGGATAGATTAATTATGCGATTTACCCTCACTCCCGCCGCAGGTTCAAACTCATACATCGTAACTACAGGACCGGGTAGCACCCCTGTTACCCTTCCCTCCACACCGAAATTAGACAACTTCTCCTCCAGAGCTTTTGCCCTTCTGTGTATTTCATCATTGCTGGCAGAAACAGATTTGGATGGATTTGACCTTAAAAAATCCAATGGCGGGAAAATCCATCCACTTGCCTCCTGCCTCTTTACCCTATCTATCTTTATTCTTTTCTCTGGTCTGTTTGATTTAGGAAAAGTGCCACGAATACGCAAACCAAGAAGAAAGATAAGAAAGAAGAACAAAAGATAGATTACAACGAAACCACCTGTTTTACCCAGGTACAGGAAAAAATGTCTCCCCAGGGAAAAACCTACAATGCCACACCGGTAATACCCCATCCTCAGGAGATGTTCATCCGATGCATTCCATAAACCGTAAAAAAACATATCCACAATAACAACAAGCAAAAACAGGATTAAAAAACCACTGAATAAACCCTTCTTCTTTAAACTAAAAAGAAACAGAAACAGACAAAAAAAGGGCACAAAATAAGCAGTATAACCAAAGATAGAAAAGAAAAAATAGGAAATATAAGCACCGGCTAACCCTGCCAGATTCTTCACTTCTGGATGAGGATAAGACATATCGTTAAAATTGTAAGAAAATATGGATAGTGAAAAAAACAGAAAAAGGACAATAAACAGTGATGGAGCAAGAAACCTCCTGTACATCAGACCTCCATAACTACCGGTAAAACAATAGGATTCCGCATCAACTTCTTGTAAAGAAACCTGCTTACCGCCCTTCTTATCTTTTTCTTCAACTCAAATTGATTTGTCCTCATATCCACTCCGGTTTGATTTACAATAAGATTTCTCACCATGGAACCCGTCTCATCCATAAGTTGTTGTGACATACTTTCGTATGTCACACCCTTCATTATAACATCAGGACCGGATATCAAATCCCCTGTAGTTTTATCCATTACAACAAATACCGTGCAGATGCCATCGCTTGACAGCCTCATTCTGTCTCTCAACACTACATCCCCTATTTCCCCTACCTCTCTTCCGTCCACAAACATCCTTCCCGCAGTTACACTACCTGAAGCATAAATCTTTTCTTTGCTTAAGTGCAGAATATCTCCATTATCCAGAAGAAAAATACTGGACGGAGGAATACCCATCTCGCGGGCAATACGAGCATGAGTGAAACGCCTGATATAATCACCATGTATGGGCACAAAATACCTGGGTTTACAGGTCATGAGTATAAACTTTAATTCTTCCTGTGACGCATGTCCAGAGACATGAACATCTGAATTTTCTTCATACAATACCTCAGCACCTCTCCTCATCAGCATATTCACAATACGGTTGATCGCCCTCTGATTACCGGGTATAGCGCTGGCCGAAATAACAATGGTGTCCGTGGGTTTAACATTAATTTTTTTGTGTTCTCCCAAGGCAATTCTGGATAGACCACTCAACGGCTCCCCCTGCGAACCTGTAGTTACAATTACCAAACGATCGTCCGGATATATATCAATATCCTCTTCCTTAACCATTATCTCTTCAGAAGCCTTAAAATAACCCAGCTCTTTAGCAATCAACACATTCTGCACAACACTTTTGCCCGTTAAACATACATTCCTCCTAAATTCCCGGGCTGTATTCACTATTTGCTGAACACGATGAACATTTGAAGCAAATGTCACAGCTAAGATGCGTCCCTTAGCCTCAGAGAATATTCGCTGAAAAACACCCTCCAGTACCCTTTCCGAAGGCGTAAAACCAGGAACAGTAGCATTGGTGCTATCAGAAAGAAGAAGCAAAACCCCCTCCTGCCCATATCTGCAAAAAGAAGCCATATCAAACGGCTTCCCGTCTACCGGGGTGTAGTCAATCTTAAAGTCTCCAGTGTGTATAATAACTCCTACCGGTGTTTTTATAGCCAGCGCAACACAATCAACAACGCTATGCGTAACACTTACCGGTTCTATGGTAAATGGTCCAATAGAAAATACCCTTTTCGCAGTAATTTCGTGATATTCAACATTGGGTAATTTAAATTCCTCAATCTTCTTCCTCAGTAGCCCCAATGTAAGTCTGGTAGCATAAACAGGTAGGTTTACATCCTTCAATAGATAAGGAATAGCCCCCACATGATCTTCATGAGCATGGGTAACCACAATACCCTTAAACTTATCTTTGTTTTCCAATATATAGCTAAAATCCGGGATAACAATATCCACGCCCAGCATATTTTCTTCAGGAAACATCAAGCCCGCATCCACAATGATCGCCTGGTTTCCGTATTCAAATACCGTGCAATTCAAACCGATTTCGTTGAGTCCCCCCAAAGGGATAATCTTTAATTCCTGCATATCTCATACATCTTTAAAATTTGTTCACCTGATAATTCCTGCGGTCTTTTATCTTTTATATCCCTGAAAAACTCATCTATATGCAACTTTTGGCCAGAGTCAGCGCAGGGAAAAAAGAGCCCCGCTTTACGCAGATTGTTGTATACCGTTTTTCTTCTGGCAAGGAAAAGTTTACTTAAAAACGAAAGAAACCCTTCATTGTCTATCTGTGTCTTGGTGGGTATCATTAAAAGACAGCTGGAGTAAACCTTGGGTTTCGGAAAGAATGCATCTGGAGGAACACTGAACAGTCTCTTTATACAAAAGTGAAACTGCACAAAAACACTAAATCTGTTATAATGAGAAGAAGATGGTAAGGCCAGCATTACCTCCGCTACCTCTCTCTGCACCATCAAAATTGCCTGCACAATCTTTTCCTTTTGAAGGATAATATTTCTTATAATCCTTTTAGAGACATTGTATGGTAAGTTTCCCACTATCACACAATCCTCAGGAAAGATAAAATCCCTTCCATCTCCATGAATAATCTCTATATTCTTCCTATCTTTAAATCTCTTTTTTAAATAATCCACCAAACTTTTGTCTATCTCCACTGCCTTAACTGTAAGTCCTCTTTCAACCATAAATTTTGTAAGCGCTCCCTTGCCTGCTCCAATCTCTACCACCACATGTCCCGAAGGAATATTATTTACTATATTTAAAGCTACAGATTCCTTTTTCAAAAAGTGTTGTCCTAAGTACTTCTTCTGCATTGAACAATTCTGCTTGCTAACTTAACAGCTCCTAAAAAACTCACAAAAGAAGCTACACCTTTTCCTGCAATATCAAACGCCGTTCCATGATCTGGAGATGTCCTTACAAAAGGAAGGTTTAAGGTTACATTCACCGCTTTATCAAAACATGTTGTCTTTACGGGAATCAAACCCTGATCATGATACATGGCCACAATTGCCGAATATTTCACCCTCCTTGCAGGAGTAAAAATTGTATCTGCAGGAAATGGCCCCTCAACATCTATCCCCTGCATCTGCGCCTTTTCTATCGCCAGCCTTATAGACAATTTCTCTTCCGAACCAAACAATCCCTCTTCACCAGCGTGAGGATTCAAACCACACACGCCAATGGAAGGATTTTTTATGCCAAAATTCCTTCTTAGAGAATCATGAGTAACAACAATGGTGTGCAGAACCCTATGCACAGTTATAAGTTCAGGAACATCAGATAACGCCACATGAACGGTCACCAGACTTACCCTTAAATCCTGACAGCTAAACATCATAACTACCTTTCTCTTTGTGGTTTTCTCCAGAATGTCTGTATGTCCAGAAAAATTATGCCCGGCAAGGTTCATTGCCTTCTTGTTTAAGGGAGCGGTAACTATGGCTTCTACTTTATTGTTCAAGGCATCATCTATTGCACAAACAAAACTCCTGTAAGCTGCATCTCCTGCCCCCTCATCTATCTTGCCAATCTTCTCTTTCTCCACCTTAAAGTCTACAACAGGATAAACATTCACCACATGAGGAAGAAAATCGCTGTTTTTATCCATTATATTGATTGACATATCCAGTCCTAAAAGATCCATGTAATACCTGAAAACAAAAGTGCTCCCATAAACAACAGGCTCGCATATCTTCCAAACTTCAGAAGAAGAAAGCATCTTTAAAATAATCTCCGGACCTATTCCCAGCGGATCTCCCATTGTCAGGGCCATCCTTGGCAAGCTATTCATACCTTCTTTCTTCCAACACCTGGTAGAGTTTTTTTGCCTCTCCTTTTGTTATATTTCCCTCAGGTAAATCTATTACCCTTACCACAAGCTTTTTCAACCGATAATAAATGGAAATAACATCGTCCTTCCTTATATCCCTGGATGGTTTTGCCTGATGGCCATTTACCTGTATAAAACCCTTATCACACATATCTTTCGCCTGCGTTCTTCTCTTTACAAGGCGTGAAGATTTCAAGAACTGATCCAGCCTCATCTAATAATTCTAACCTGCATCTCCTTTCTGCATGCCTTAAGCCACATATTCAGATGATGAGAAACTTTGTCCCTAAAGATATGTTCCCTTATATCCTCTTTTACTTTATCCAGAGGAACAAAACCACCTCCTACTTTATCCAATACCTTCAAAATATATACGCCTTCCTTAACTTCTACTGGCCCGCACACACCTCCAGGCATCGTCTCCTCTATCATCTTTCTTACATCCTCATTAAATGCATCCACGGGTATGAATACAGGCTTATCTTTTTTCACTGAATACAGCTCCTTGGCCCTTTCAAAATCTATCCTTCCTTTATAAATATTCTCTATCACATCTTTTGCCAATTCCCCTTCACCTTTCTTAAACAATATCATATCTATTTCCACTTCCTTTCCCCGGGCATAATCTTCCTTATGAACCTCATAGTAGCCCTTTTTTTCTTTTTCGTTTTTATAACA
>JAGGSF010000006.1 GCA_021159235.1 Deltaproteobacteria bacterium
CTATCAGGTACAGCAATATGCTTAACTGTTTTGTTATTTATATTGTTATGATACATAAGCTCTAAAACTGCATCTCCCAGCCCACCTATGCATGCGTTTTCTTCCACTATCATCACGAATTTCGCCTTATCAACTGCATCCAAGATAACTTCATCATCTAAGGGTTTAATAAAACGAGTATTGATCAATGTAGGGTTAATATTCTTCTTCTTTAAGGAAGATATGACATTCATCGCTTTTTCTACCGTATTGCCTACCGCCAGAATTACTGCATGCTTTCCTTTATTTATTATCTGTGCTTCGCCAATGGAAAATGCCTCATCCCACTTTTCTCCTAAATCTACCGCTTTACCGCGTGGATATCTAAAGGCAAAAGGACCATCATATGTTATGCCTAAATGTAACATTCTTTTTAATTCCCTCACATCCTTAGGTGCAGCTAAGACAAAATTGGGAACAACTCTGAGATAACTCAGGTCAAAAACACCCTGATGTGTTTCCCCATCCTCGCCTACCAGCCCTGCCCTATCTATAGCAAATGTTACATTGAGATTTTGCAAGGCAACATCATGTATCACCTGATCATAAGCCCTTTGCAAAAATGTAGAATATATAACGACCACAGGTTTTATCCCTCTGGAAGCTAACCCTGCAGAGAATGTAACTGCATGCTGTTCCGCTATACCCACATCAAATACCCTATCAGGATAAACCTCTTTTACCTTATCCAAACCGGTGCCCGTAAGCATAGCCGCCGTTATAGCTACAACTGACTTATCTTTCTCAAATTCACCCATTAAAGCTTCGGCAAAAGATGAAGAGTAGGAAACAGAACCTGCTTTTAGAATCTCTCCTGTTTTTACATTGAATCCACTCACACCGTGAAAGGCAGATGGTCTTTTTTCAGCCGGTTCATACCCCTTCCCCTTCTTTGTCACTACATGCACCAGGATAGGACCTCTCAGTTTCTTCACATTATTAAAAATATTTACAAGTTCACCTATATTATGCCCATTTATCGGTCCAAAATACTTGAAACCAAATTCTTCAAACCAGATGCCAGGAGAAAAAAACTTTAAAGATTCTTCTAATTTCTTTGCAAATTTCAAGAATGGTTCACTGAAAAGCGGCATTGATTTTATCATCTTTTCCACTTCTCTCCTGAATAGACTGTAAACAGGACCGGACATCTTCTTGGACAAAAGATAGGATATGGCACCTACAGTGGGAGAAATAGACATTTCATTATCATTTAAAACAACGATCAGATCTGTATCTATTGTTCCTGCATTACTCAAGGCTTCATAGGCAAGCCCTGCATTCAACGCACCATCCCCTACAACAGCTATACACTTTTCACAGGTTCCCTTGAGGTCACGGGCCACAGCCATTCCCAGCGCCGCAGAGATAGATGTGCTGGAATGCCCGGTATTAAAACAATCGTATATACTTTCCTCCGTTTTAGGAAAACCACTTATCCCGCCATACTGTCTCAGCGTATGAAATTTATCTTTTCTTCCAGTGATAATTTTATGTGCATATGTCTGATGTCCTACATCCCATATCAATTTATCTTGAGGGGTATCAAAAACATAGTGCAAGACAACTGCCAGCTCGACGGCTCCCAATGATGAAGCCAAATGTCCACCATTTCTGGAAACTACATCTATAATAAGCTCCCTTATCTCCCGGGCTAATATATTTAAATCATCTACGGAAAGCTTACGCAGATCAGAAGGATCATTTATCTGTTCCAGGATCATTTCTTTAAGATCTTCTGTGCTGCCACTGCCTGAGGTGAATCAGGATAAAGCTTTATAAGCTTCTTTAGCAGAAACCTCCCGTCAATATCATCCCCCAATTTTATAAATGACAATCCTTCCTTATAATAGGCATCCGGAACCTTAGGACTATCCGGATATTTATTTATTACCTCATCGTAAGTCAATATCGCCTTATCGTATTCACCTAACCTGTAATGACATTCGGCAATCCAAAACTTAGCATTGGAGACATAACGCGAATGGGGAAAATTCTTAATAAACTCCCTGAATGCAGTCATTGCCTTCACATACTCTTTTGCATCAAATATTGATTTTGCTTCATCATATGCCTTCTTCGCCTCAAGCCTGTACGCAGCCCCCCTTTCACCACTGGGTGTAGCAGGTGCTCTGGGGACAGCAACCGCTGCTGTAGCATGTGCTCCACCCTTTAGATTCCTTATCTCACTTTCAAGCTCACCTATCTTAATGTTCATCTGATCAATCCTATTCTGCAACAACTCGTTGCTATGCCTCAACTCCTCTATCTTGCCCGTCAATTCTCCTATTTTGGTTAATATATTTTCATACTTCAGTATGAGATCCGCCTGATTCTGTCCTACATTTTTTGTTTGCTCGGGCGTGTAATGTGCGTAAGGGTTCTGTTGAGCATAGGACAGAACAGGCAAACCCAGTGTAAATATTACAAGAACAGCTAAATACCTTATCACCTGGATATCACCACAAAATGAGCATTTCTGTTTTTGGCCCATGCCTCTTCACAATGGCGTGGATCAACGGGTCTGCTTTCTCCATAACTTATGGTCTCCAACCTTGAAGGTGATATACCACTGGCAACGATATATTTAAAGGCGGCATTCGCTCTCCTCTGTCCTAAAGCAAGATTATACTCTTCCGTTCCCCTTTCGTCACAATTTCCTTCAATTCTAATCCTCACATCTGGATGCCTCTTCATGAATTCAACAATCCTGTTTAAAGTAGGTATATCATTTGGTTTAATGTTGTATTTATCAAAATCAAAGTGTATATAGACTTCTTTAACCTCCTTGACAAAGGCTTCCTGTGGTGTAAGTACCTTTTCCTCTACAGATGGAACACCTACCACCCTACCCTTCTCTTCTTGAGGCATAACCTTTTCTGGCGCAGCGGTTGATGGAATCTTAGCTTCTTTTTTACCTACCGCACAACCGGCAAGCAGCATACATAAAACACACACAACACCTATTACTCCACGCACTCTTACCTCCTTTATTGTTTCTCTACATTCAACCAGCTTAGACCATTATACAACTCATCAGTCTGTAAAACAACCCTTTTATGTCCCGTCGCTACACATATGATACAGATGTAGCTTTTACCATTTACTTGAGAAATATAGGCAATAAACCTTCCATCCCTGGACCATGAAGGACAATCTATGCTCTCAGCTTCTGCCAGCTCTTTCATCTGGCTTCCATCTGACCTTATAATACACAATTTTGAAACCGATCTGTGAACGGAGACATATGCGATATAATCAGAGGTGGGAGACCATGATGGTGATGTATTATAACTACCATCATAAGTCAATCTCTTTACCCTTGTTGTTTCTAAATCTTTAATAAAAATCTGAGGACTACCATGCCTTCTAGATACAAATGCCATCTTTGTCCTGTCCGGCGAAAAGGTAGGAGAAACATCAATATTCTCATCAAATGTAAGTCTTCTGATTATCCTCCCATTTTTCTTTATCAGATAAATGTCTATATTATCACTAAAGCCTAAGGAAATGGCATATAAATCGTTTTTAAAAGGTGTGGGAGTGATACTCAATCCCTTATGTTTAAAAAACAGCTTTATCTTGCCTGTGGAAAGGTCATACCGGTATGATGCAGGTTCTCCCGTTCGGTAAGAAGTAAAAAAGAATGAAGAATTGTTGATCCATTTTGGTAATATGCTAATTGTTTTCCATCTCGTGAGCATCTTTACATCATGTCCATCATAATCTGATATGTAGATTTCCTTATGCTTGTCATCGCCCTTAGAGAAAAGCAACCTATCCTCAAATGGCCCGTATCTACCGGTGACAACCTGAAAAAACTCATCGCAAACCCGGTGGGCAATCCAGCGATAATATTCCTTTTTTGAAGCATAGATTCGACTCAGTACTATCTCCCCCCTGTTTCTATCAAATATCTTTATACTCAAAAGCACTTTCTCCTGCTCTTTCTCTGAAATACTGCCGAAAACAACATAGTCCGCTCCACTGCCTGCGCTATCCGCCACTATATCTGCAATATCCGTAGAAAATCCATGTGGCTTGCCTCCATCTATGATCTCAAAATATCCGGTGGTCTTCAGATCATCTACAATCACATCCTTCAGCCTGCTGCCCGTAAGCTCACAAGCAGTCTCGTTTGCCAAAAAGGGAAACATAAGAATTACCGTAGGTTTCAAGGTAGCGGTGGTAATCTGTATTCTCATTTCTCCCCAACTGATAGAAGTAAAAGAAAAGAACAAGACTACGAATATAAAAATTCTAACTATGCAGCTCTTCATATTCTTCCAGCGTAAAATATAACTCCACACGTAAACAATGGTTTTCTCTCAAGTGCATCGGCACCTCAGGTAGATGGGAACGAACAATGGCATCTATCACCGTTCCATCAAAGTAATCATCGCCAGATGACTTTATAACTTTTGTTTTGATTATATCCCCGCCGTTGCTCACTATTACTTCCACCACCGTTTTAAAATTTCCCCTTGTTATAAATGCCTTATTTAAAAACCAGTTCTTCTCTATAATCGATTTTAATAAACTTTCGTAGCTCACTTTCTCCTGTTTTCCCTCCTCGCCTTGAAGTTTTTCTCTCATAGCAGATTTCTTTTTCTCTATTTCCTCTTCTCTCATCTCCTCAATTCTCTTAGAATATATCCTTTCTCTTACCTTTTCCAATGATGCCATTTCCTTTTTTTTTACGTTCTCCTTCTCAACAACAGGCTTTCTCACCACCTCTTTTTTCCTTGTCACCTCTTTCGGAATACTCTTTGTTTTCTTTCCTGGTTTCCTCTTAATATGAACTGTCTTTGCCTTCTTTTCCTGTAACGAAACGAGGCTTATCCTATACAATTTTTCCTTCTCCGTATGCCTCTGCGGAACTCCAGTGAAGTGCACCAATAACAATATCACGATGAGATGCAAACATAAAGAAAGAAAAATGGAGAAAAACTTCATCTCTTAAGGGGTTTTGTTGCCAGAGCAACATTCTCTACATTCATCCCCTTGAGTGTATCAATTATCTTTATCACCGCACCATAGGCAACGGCCTTATCTGCTTTAATAATCACATTCTCTGGCCTTCTACGGGCCAACATTTCTTTCAATTCTGTTATTGTAATGAGTTTTCTGTCCACAAACAGGCGCCCTGATCTATTTATGGATATGACAATGTCTCTTTTATTTAGTTTTACTTTACCACTGTGTGCAGACGGTAGGTTCACCTTCATTCCCCTTATAAGCATGGGTACAGTTACCATAAAGATGATCAATAAAACCAGTACCACATCCACCATCGGAGTTATATTAATATCAGAAAAAGATTTATATTTCCTGTACATTCCTTTCTTCCTTTATTATATTTCTAAAATCCTCCACTGACCGGGCAATAATGGATAACTTATGAGAAAGAATATTATATCCTATCACCGCAGGAATAGCAACAAACAAACCTGCCGCTGTAGTGAACAGAGCCTCGGAAATACCGGGTGCAACAACTGCTATACTCGCTGATTCTGTTAAGCCAATACTTCTAAATGCACTCATTATTCCCCATACAGTGCCAAACAAACCGATAAATGGTGCTGTAGCTCCCACAGAAGCAACAAAAGGAAGACCACTCTCCAATTCATCAAGTTTATGAGAAGCAAAAACATCCATACCTTTCAAATCCGAACTCTTAAATACGCTGAACATTTGAGACAGAAGACCATCCGATACATTATGCGAAAGATTTTTCCAATTTCTCTCACCAAAGATGTGGTTCAAAAAAGCCTTATCTTTTCTTATCAAACGATTAAACAAGATCCACTTATAAAAGATAATTGCCCACGATACAATAGACATAATGCCTAAGACAATAAGCACCAATATTGCTATCCAGCCTATATGGGAAAAACTTACAACAGAGCTCACCTTTTTTCCGCTATATCTACAAGAACCTTTGCTCTCTCCACTCTTTTTGCTGTTTCATCGTATTTTGGATCATCAGATTTTAGCTTATTTAATTCGCTGGTGGCATTTTTGTATTCTCCTTCTGCCTCTTCTTTATTTATTTCGCCTTCAGTGTAAGCCTCATCAGCAAGAATAATAGCATGGTCATCCGATACCTGACAAAAGCCAGAAATTACAGCAAATCTTCTTATCTCGTTTCCCATTTTTACATAGGCAATGCCAGGTTTAAGCAATGTAATAAACGGGGCATGGCCGGGCAGGATACCAAATTCACCGAGCACTCCCTGCGCGCATAGATAATCCACCTCTCCAGTAAACAATTCCCTTTCAGGAGTAACCAGAGTACATCTAATCTTCATATACGCTCATCCTAAGAGTTTCTTTGATTTTTCCACCGCCTCTTCTATTGTTCCTACCATATAAAAAGCCTGTTCCGGTAAGTCATCATGTTTTCCTTCAATGATCTCTTTAAATCCCTTAACCGTTTCTTTTACCGGTACGAACTTGCCAGGCATACCCGTAAACTGTTCCGCTACAAAAAAGGGCTGAGAAAGAAATCTCTGTATCTTTCGAGCACGACTGACAATTATTTTATCTTCTTCAGATAATTCTTCCATTCCCAAAATAGCGATAATATCCTGAAGTTCCTTGTACCTTTGTAATATTTCCTGCACCCTTCGGGCAACATGATAATGCTCCTCTCCTACCACCAGAGGATCAAGTATAGTAGAGGTGGAATCCAATGGATCTACTGCAGGATAGATACCTAATTCTGTCAATCTACGTGAAAGAACGGTAGTGGCATCAAGATGAGAGAATGTTGTGGCTGGAGCAGGATCAGTAAGGTCATCAGCAGGAACATATATTGCCTGCACGGAGGTAATTGAACCCTTCTTGGTAGAAGTGATCCTTTCCTCCAGTTCACCCATATCTGTGCCCAGTGTAGGCTGATAACCCACAGCGGATGGTATACGTCCCAAAAGTGCAGAGACCTCACTACCAGCCTGAGTAAAGCGAAATATATTATCTATAAACACCAGGATGTCCATCTCCTGATCTCGAAAATATTCTGCTACAGTAAGACCGCTCAACCCCACTCTTGCTCTTGCTCCTGGTGGCTCATTCATCTGTCCATAAATTAAAGCTGCTTTGTCTAAAACACCAGATTCTTTCATCTCCAGCCACAAATCGTTACCTTCTCTTGTCCTTTCCCCTACCCCGCAAAAAACGGAATAACCTCCATGATGCAAGGCTACATTGTGAATAAGTTCCATAATGAGCACAGTTTTACCCACTCCTGCACCACCAAAGAGACCTGTCTTTCCTCCCTTCATATAGGGACATAGAAGATCAATAACCTTTATGCCCGTTTCAAACATTTTCCTAGATGTATCTTGCTCTGTAAGTGGAGGAGGATCCTTGTGAATAGGCCACCTTTCCTTATACTCGATAGGGCCCTGTTCATCTATAGGTTCACCTACCACATTCATTATTCTACCCAAAACACCTTCCCCCACAGGAACAGTGATTACATTTTCTGTATTTATTACCTCCATGCCCTTTACCAGGCCATCGGTAGAATCCATGGCTATCGTCCTTACCCTGTTTTCGCCTAAATGTAGTGCAACCTCCAAAAATAGGTCTGATTTTGCTCCCTCTATTCTTTCCTTAGGCACAACCAGCGCTGTATAAATAGGAGGCAACGTGGTATCTTCAAATTCTACATCCACTACTGGCCCCATTACCTGGGTAATTTTGCCCCTTTTCTCCTTCTTCATATTCTTTTCACTCCTTTTAATATCTCATAGCTTCAATGCTCGTGGTAATCTCTATTAACTCCTTGGTAATAGCTATTTGCCGTGCCTTATTAAATGATAAGGTAAGCATTCTAATCATCTCATCTGCGTTTTTGGTTGCATTGTCCATTGCAGTCATTCGTGCCGCCTGTTCACTGGCCAACGATTCCAGCATTGCACTATACAGCAAAATATAAACATAGTGAGGAAGCAACGCCTCCAGCACCTCCTTCATGGATGGTTCAAAGATATACTGGGCTACTGCCTTTCCTTTTACTTCTTCCACACTCAACGGAAGCACCTGTTTAACCGTTACCCTCTGGATCAACGTATTGATAAACCTGGTATATATCAAATAAACCTCATCCACTTTCTCTTCCAAGAATACATTCATCACATCGTCCATTATTCTCATTGCATCCGTAAATTTTGCCTCTTTCGCTAAAATATCCATGTAAGTTTTGCGGAAACCGTAACCTCTGAATTTTAAGTAATTATAACCATGGCGACCAATAACATTAAGAGAGACACTCTTTCCCTCTTTATCAAAACCTTTTATCATATTCTCTGCTCTTTTAAGCACATTATGGTTGAAAGCACCACATAATCCTCTGTCTGCGGTGATAATGATAAGTTCAATATTTTTAACATCTCCATAACGAAAGAGAGGATGGAAAAGCAAGGACGATTCTTTTAATAAGCCCGTCATCAACTCCTCGACTTTCGTAGAGTAAAATCTCAAATGAAGGGTTGATTCTTGAACTCTTCTCAACTTGGCAGCAGCCACCATCTTCATCGCCCTTGTGATCTGCTGCGTCTTTACTATGCTACCAATCTTTCTCTTGATATCCCTCATGGTAGCCATACTTTATCCCTCAGCCTTGAAAATTTTCTCAAATTCTTTCAATACTTTATCTATCTTTTCTTTCAATGCATCGTCGATTACCTTTTTCTCCTCTATCTCCTTCAATACCTCCGGGTAACGCGCATCAACGAATTTATACAACTCCTCCTCATACTTTCTACATTTGTCCACCGGATAAACATCCAAATAACCATTTACGCCGGCGTAGATAACAAGTATCTGCTTTCCCACCGGCAACGGCTTATACTGAGGTTGTTTTAATATCTCCGTTAGTCGAGCTCCCCTGTTTATCTGCTGCTGTGTTACCTTATCCAGCTCACTGCCAAACTGGGCAAACGCTGCCATTTCCCTGTATTGAGCAAGGAACAACCTCAATGTACCAGCAACACTCTTCATAGCCTTGATTTGAGCCGCTCCCCCTACCCTGGACACGGAAATACCTACATTAATTGCCGGCCTTATACCTGCATAAAAGAGGTCTGTATCAAGGTATATTTGGCCATCAGTGATAGAGATAACATTGGTAGGAATGTAAGCAGAAACATCACCTGCTTGCGTTTCAATGATCGGTAAAGCGGTAAGTGAACCACCACCCTTTTCATCACCCAATTTTGCTGCTCTTTCCAACAAACGAGAGTGAAGATAAAAAACATCGCCAGGATAAGCTTCTCTTCCTGGCGGTCTTCTTAAAAGCAAGGACATCTGACGATATGCCTGTGCATGTTTTGTCAAATCATCATATACAACCAATGCATGCCTGCCAGAATCCCTGAAGTATTCTCCCATTGTTGCTCCAGCATAGGGTGCAATGTATTGAAGTGCTGCCGGCTCTGATGCAGTAGCAGCGATAACAGTCGTGTATTCCATTGCCCCGTATTCTTCCAATATTTTACAGACCCTTGCTACAGAAGATCTTTTTTGTCCTATAGCAACATATATGCAGTAGACATCTGTATCCCGCTGATTTATGATGGTATCGATACAGATAGCAGTTTTTCCCACCTGTCTGTCTCCAATGATGAGCTCCCTCTGCCCTCTTCCTATAGGTATCATTGCATCTATTGCCTTTATACCGGTCTGTAGTGGCTCGCATACAGGTTTTCTCCACACAATAGGAGGAGCTTTAATTTCCACCCTTCTTTTGTGCTTTGCATTGATGGGTCCCTTACCATCTATGGGTTGAACCAACGCATTCACTACCCTGCCCGCTGTTTCTTCACCTACCGGCACCTCAATGATTCGCCCTGTTCTCTTTACAATGTCTCCTTCCTCTATACCCGTATCTTCACCCATTATGATAACGCCTACATTATCTTCCTCCAAGTTCATAGCCAAACCGTACACACCGTTGGGAAATTCTACCATCTCACTCGCCATTACATTGGTCAAACCATACACACGTGCAACACCATCCCCCACAGAAAGCACAACACCTGTTTCCTGAACATCAATTTCATAATGTGCTTTTTCTATCTCCTTTTCAATGATATCACTTATCTCACTCGCTTTAATCTGCATATAAACACTCCTTATATCTCCATGGTAATGAGTTTTTTCTTCAAACGGGAGAGAAACCCCCTCACACTTCCATCGAAAACAACATCTCCCACCTGAATCCACAAACCACCGACTATATCCTTATCAATATCATTCTCTATCTTTATCTTTTTATTTAATGCTTTCTCCAGAATTTGCTTGATCCTTTCTTCTTCCTCAGCAGAGAGGGGAACAACCGATTTTACCTTAGCCTTTGCCCTGCCCAGTTTTTCATCAACGGTTTCAGAAAAAGAAAGATATATATCTTCCAATATATTTTCCCTCCGGTTTATTATCAGATATC
>JAGGSF010000013.1 GCA_021159235.1 Deltaproteobacteria bacterium
ATCTTAAATAGAGAAAGCGAAGTAATTAAAACAGTGGAGAGGGTCAGTATTAAAGTTAAAACCAGCATCTATCTTTTGACTTTGATATTGTATTTATTTAAAAAGTAGTAAAGTGATGTTCTGCGTAATTTTAGAAGTCTTGCAGACTGGGATATATTGAAATTTGTCTGCTCTAAGGCTTTTTTAATGACCTCTTTTTCTGTCTCTTCCTTCACTGTAGTAAGCCCTCTTTCTATATCCATACCTGTAGGTGCATTCAGGTTTTTTTCTTTCAGTTCTTTTTCTATATCTATGAAGAATTTTGCTCTTTCCAATGATAATTTTATCACCTCTTCTGTGGCAGGTTTCATTATGTAGTCAAACGCTCCTAACGATATGGCTTTTATTGCCGCTGTTTTGTCTTTTTGCCCGGTGAGAACAATAACCTTTGTGCGTCTTTCATATTCAACAATTTGTTTTAATACTTTCAATCCTTCATCAGGTGTATTTCTACAGGGAGGCAATCCTAAATCCAGTATAACGACAGATGGTTTGATTTTTATAAATGTCTTTATCGCCTGTTGTGCATTTGCAGCAATGTGTATTTTGTATTGTTTTAGCAACCATTTTAACTGACAAGCTAACAAAGTATCATCTTCTACCAGGAGTAGTTTCATTTTTGTTTAATTAGCTCACTTACAATACCTACTATTTTCTCATCAAACAAAAACAACACTATAAAGATTAAAATCACAGCTGCAAGTAAAAAATACCACCATTTAGGTGTATTTTTTATGGATAGGGTTTTTGCAGCCTGGCGAACAACATTATAAGAAATAATGTTTTTGCCATTAGAATAGGCAAGGAGCAATGCCCTTCCCATTATACTGTTTATAAGACGGGGAATGCCATGAGAAAGACGCGCAACATAGCGCATGGCATATCTTGTAATTATTACATCTCCCTTTCCTGCTTTTGACAGGCGAAAATTTATATATTCAGGCACTTCACTTTTCTTTAAGAAACCGAGGTATTCGGATATCGTTATCCTCTGTTTTAGCTGTTTTAACCGTTTAATCTTTTTTCCTAATTCGTTTTGACCCAGCAAGACAATCTGCAAGAGTTTTTTCTTTTCCAGTTCTATATTGGAAAGCAGTCTCAACTGTTCCAATGTTTCCAACGATAGATTCTGTGCTTCATCAATGATAACAATTAAACTCTTGTCCTTTTCTGCCAGAGAGGTTACATATTCCTGAATCTTTTTCAAAAAATCTTCCTTACTTTTACAATCTTCTTTGTTCAGCCCCAGATCTGTAACTATTGCTTCTAAGATTTCATCTGGAGAAAGATTTGAGGTGAGAATGAGAGCTATCTCCTTGTTTTCTGGTATTTCCTTCAATGCTTTTCTCAGTGTTATTGTTTTCCCCACACCTACATCACCCACTATAACGGTAAACGGTTCATCGGAAGAAAATGCATACTCCAATATCTTCAGGGCGATCTTGTGTTCTTCGGAGGGAAAGAAATACTCTGTATCCGGTGTAAGTCTGAATGGGTTATCATGCAAACCAAAAGGATATTCTTTCATCACATACTGCCTACTTTGGATATCATATTGTATATAGGACCGATGAGTCCCAGAGCAAAGATAACAAAGAATGCTCCTACAATGACAATTATTATCGGTTCCAGCGTCTTGGATATGGTTTCTGTCATTCTGCTTACCTTTTCAAAATAAAAGTCAGAAAGGTATTTTAGTTGTTTATCCATTTCCCCCGTTTTCTCACCTACGCTAATCATACGTAGGGCAAATGTTTCAAAGAGTCTCGTTTCCATAAATGCTTCATACATACTTTGTCCCCTATGTATACTTTCCTTTGCCAGAAAAATGGCTTTTCTGAATACTTCATTCTTCATCACTTTTTGCATAATATCGAGGGAGGTGAGTATGGTTGTGCCCGTCCGTGCCATAAGGGAGAGATACTGGAAAAAAAAGGCGCATTGAGAAGCATATAAAGCTGTGCCGAATATTGGCAATTTTAAACTTATCCCGTCAAAAAGAAGACGAAGTCTTTTATTCTTTCGTGAAAAAGTAAAGAATAAAAATAAACCGAAAATAACGATGGGGATAAACATCCAGTAAGAGGAGAAAACATTACTGATTGTTATTAAAAGGCGTGTCATAAAGGGAAGTTTTATTTCAAAGCTTTTAAAAGCCTCCATCAATTTTGGTAGAACATAACTCATCCAGAAGATAAATGCAGCAGATATAGCTACAATGACAAATGCAGGGTAGGTAAGTGCTCTTTTTGTATTGGAGATAATTTCATCTACTTTTTTTAAATGTTCATATGCGTCTTTAAAACATTTTCCCAGTTCACCTGTTTCTTCACCGATAGATACAATCCTTTCTATAATGGGAGGAAATATCTTTCTATTGGATAGACTTTGAGAGAGGGAATAACCGTGTTCTATATCTTTTTTAGTTTCCCGAAGGGCGTTGCGAAATGCTTTATTTTTAGTGGTGGAAATGAGGCTGTCTAATGCCTCTGTAATGGATACACCACCTTCCAAGAGTAGTGAGAAGTTTGCACAGAATTCCATAAGGTCTTTTCTCTTTATTTTTGGTTTTAAAAAACCGCCGTGTAAAATATTATAAAAAAGGCCAATCCTTTTAAAATCAACTAATGTAAGGTTTTCTGTGGATAGGGTATTAAAAAGTACCATTTCATTTTCAAATTCCCCTGATTTTCTAATGATTCTTCCATCTTTATCTATAGCTTCATATGCAAATAAAGGCATTTTAAATACCCACCACTCTTTCTACTTCTTCTATGGTTGTTGTTCCAGTTTTTACCTTTTCCATCGCATCTTCTAATAAAGTGGTCATTCCTTCTTGTTGAGCCTGTTTCTTTATCTCATAAAGTGGTGCACTGTCAATAATCATCTGGGCAACCTTTTCTGTAACTATTAATATTTCTCCAATTGCTGTTCTTCCCAAGTAGCCTGTAAAGTTACATCTTTCACACCCCTTTCCTCTACAGGATTTTTTACCGTCTTTTATTATTTCTTCCTTACAATAGGGGCAGATTTTTCTCACCAGTCTCTGAGCGATAACACCCAGAAGCGAGCTGCCAATAAGATAATTGTTGACACCTAAATCTAAGAGGCGGGGTATTACCCCTATTGCATCGTTGGTATGTAAGGTGGAAAAAACTAAATGCCCGGTCATTGAGGCGCGCACTGCTATTTGTGCCGTTTCTGTATCTCTCATTTCTCCGATGAGTATTACATCGGGGTCCTGCCTCAAGAAGTGCTTGGTTGCAGATGCAAATGTTATACCTGCTCTTACATTTACCTGTGTTTGTCTGATTAGAGGAAAGACATATTCTATGGGATCTTCTACAGTAAGAATATTCTTCTCTATAGCATTAACCTGTCTTAAGATAGCATATAATGTTGTGGTTTTTCCTGCACCGGTAGGACCGCAGACGATGATCATCCCAAATGGCTTTTTGAATAAATTTTTTATCTTTTCACAATCGGATATGGAAAATCCCAGATTATCTATACTATACAGGGTAGCAGAGCGAGTGAGGATACGCAAAACTACATTCTCACCGAATGATGTAAGCATAGTGGAGACTCTCAGGTCAAATGTCTCCCCTGCAAACGAAAAGCTCATTCTTCCATCCTGTGATTTTCTCTGCTCTGCAATATCCATCCCTGATGATACCTTTATGGCACTTACAATGCGAGGGTGAACAGACACCGGTAATGTATAAAACAGCTGCAGAACGCCATCTATCCTGTAACTTATATGCATGGTTTTGTTGGTGGGTGTGATGTGAATGTCTGTTGCACGATTGATTATGGCTGAAGAGATTATAAGTTCCGTGAGATACTCCACATTTACAGGTGCATTTTCATTTCTTTTTAAGGTTTCAACCATACGGTTTATATCTTCAGCTACGGGATGTTCTAACAGGTAGTGACTTCTTTCGATAAGCCTCCGAATTTGAGAATTGGCAGCAACAGATACATCTATAGTATTATTTGTAAATCGGCTAACCAGTTCAGGGATTCTTATATCAAACGGGTTACTCACTGCAATGCGAAGTATTCCATTATCATTGGATAAAGGGAATACCGAATACTGGCGGGCAAAACTTATGGGTATTATTCCCAATACCTTTTTATCAAATGAAAAATCTGTTAGATCAACAAATTTTTTCCCACTTTGTTCGGCTAAAACCATGGCAACTTCTATATCTGTAACAATGCCCAATCTTACCAGTATTTCACCCACACGCTCACCGGTTGATTCCTGTTCTTTTAAGGCAAAGCGAATATATTCATCGTTTACAAATCCTTTCTCTATTAAGAGTTCGCCGATTTTTTTATGCATATATCAAAGTATATTGACAAGTTGCGTTCAGTCAAATAAAAACTGTAGAAAATGGCATAATGGATATAGAATTGAATAAGGAGAGTATAGATGAATTTAGCGTTAATTGTAGTTAGTGATTCTTGCTTCAAGGGTGAGAGAAAAGATGGGATAATAGATACGGTAAAAAAAGTTATTGAGCAAAAAGCAGAAATTGTTTATTATTCCATTGTGCCAGATGAGGAAGAAAAAATTATGGAAGAATTGAAAAAAGCCTGCGATATGAGGAATGTGGATGTGGTAATTACAAGTGGGGGAACAGGATTGTATGAAAGAGATGTTACACCCCAGGCAACAAGAAAGGTGATAGAGTATGAAGTGCCGGGCATACCCATGGCTTTAATTGTGCATGGACTTCATTTTACAAAGCATGCTATGCTGTCTCGTGAGATAGCGGGGGTGAGAAATAAAAGATTAATTGTCAATCTTCCAGGTTCACCAAAGGCTGTTCATCAAAGCCTAAGTTTTATCATTGACGCTTTGCCTCATGCCGCAGAAAAACTTAAAGGAGATGCTACTCCCTGCGGAGAAGATCTGTGATTGGTGTATTTGATTCTGGCGTAGGTGGACTTACCGTAGTAAAAGAGATAAAAGAATGTTTACCGCAGGTTGGAGTTGTTTATTTAGGAGATACAGCTCGCCTGCCTTATGGAACAAAATCAAGAGAAACGGTTATCAAATACTCTTTAAAGAATATTGCGTTTCTTACTCGTTTTCAGGTGCAGATGGTTGTCATTGCCTGCAATACAGCTTCCAGTTATGCTTTGCCTGCATTAAAGAAACAGCTTTCTATTCCCACATTGGGTGTTATAAAGCCCGGGGTGGATATGGCATTGAAATCTACAAAAAACAAAAGGATTGGTGTTATTGGCACAGAGGCAACTATTAGAAGTCGGTCTTATGAAAGAGAGATAAAGAAAAGGGGGGATTACGAGGTTTTTTCCCAGAGTTGTCCATTGTTTGTTCCGTTAGTTGAAGAAGGCATTATAGATGGAAATATAGCGCATTCGGTAGCACAATTTTATCTTGAAGGGTTGAAAAAAAAGAATATAGACACACTTATCTTAGGGTGCACACATTACCCTCTCCTTCAGGATGTAATTGCCGAGACATTAGGAGAGAAGGTCCATCTTATAAGCTCGGCGAAGGCTGTTGCACAGGCGGTGAAGAAAGAAGTAGAAAAGAGAAGAATAAATGGAAAAGGAACGCTCATGTTTTTTACTACCGATGCCCCGGAAAGATTTGCCCGTATGGGAAGACTGTTTCTGGGTAAAACCTTTAACGGTGTAAAGCTGGTTGAAGTTGAATGATGATTAAGATAGGTATTATAGATTATGGAAGAGGAAATATAAGAAGCGTAGAAAAGGCGTTTAAGGAAATAGGGGATAAAGCTGTGCTTGTATCCCGTTCTGCCGATGTTAAAGCGTGTGATGCGATTATACTGCCCGGTGTAGGAGCGTTTAAAGATTGTATGGAAAACCTGCTTAGACTGAATTTAGTAGATGCACTGTATGATATATTTGAAAGTAGGGTGCCTTTTCTGGGTATTTGTCTGGGTATGCAGATTTTATTCAGTAGAAGCTATGAATTTGGTGAGCACAAAGGTTTAGGTGTTATAAAAGGAGAGGTAATCAGGTTTGAATCCAATGTAAAGATACCACACATGGGATGGAATGAGGTTAATAAAATAAAAGATTCTCCCCTATTAAAGGATATTCCTGATGGCACTTATTTTTACTTTGATCATTCTTATTATGTTTTACCCGATGAAGATGTGACAATCACAATTACACCATACAATAAAAAATTTTGCTCTGCCATCCAGAAGGACAATATCTTTGCCACTCAGTTTCATCCTGAAAAAAGTCAAAAGTGGGGACTGCAGCTTTTGAGGAATTTCTCCAACTTCTGTAAAGAGCGATGCTGATTATCCCTGCCATTGATATATACGATGGTAAAGTGGTAAGGCTTACTAAGGGAAAAAGGGAAAATGTGCATGTATATAGCTCAAGTCCCTTGAATACGGCAAAAAAGTTTTGCAGCTTAGGTGTAAAGAGAATCCACATTGTGGATTTGAATGCTGCATTTGGAGAGGGAAATAATCTAAATATTTTAAAGGATATAGTAAGCAGCGTTGATGCTGAGATTGAAGTAGGGGGAGGAATAAGAAATCTTGAGATGGTGGAAAAACTGTTTTCTTATGGTGTAAATGATATTGTTATAGGCACGATGATGGTTAAAGATCTTAGTGGTTTTGAAAAGATTGTCTCTTTATACAAAGACAGAATTATAGCCGGGGTGGACGTTGAAGGAAAGTATGTCAGGATTTCAGGGTGGCGTGAGAATACAGGCACAGACTGTGTAGAACTACTCACAAAGGTAAAGGATATGGGTATAAAAAAGGCTATCGTTACGGATATTTCACGAGATGGAACATTGGAAGGCATAAATCCTCTATTTTACAAAGAGGTGGCATTGAAGACAGGCTTGAGTATAATTGCTTCGGGTGGCGTCTCTAACCTGGAAGATATAAAAAGATTGAAAGAGGTGGAAAAATTTGGGGTTGTCGGTGTCATTGTGGGTAAGGCAATTTATGAAGGTAAGATAAGCCTCAAGGAGGCATTATGTTCAGGATAACAACGGTAGTTGAAAATACATCGGCATCGAAGCCAGGATTTAGAGCGGAGCATGGTTTGAGCGTTCTTGTTGAAACAGAAAAAGAAAAGTTCTTTTTTGATACGGGCCAGAGCGATGTCTTTATACACAATGCAAGGCTGTTGAATATTGATTTGACGAAGATAAAAAAGGTAGTTCTGAGTCATGGGCACTATGACCACGGTGGAGGATTGAAGTATCTCTTAGATTACACAAAACCTGTGGTTTACGCTCATCCGGAGGTCTTCAGAGAGAGGTATTCCAAACTGAGTGATACAGGTAAACTGAGGTATATTGGTATAGAAAAACGAGAATTTTATGAAGAGAAGGGAGTAAAGTTTGTATTAGATGATAAACCGATGGAAGTAAGTAAAAATGTCTATACCACGGGTTTTGAGGAGATGGTAACGGATTTTGAAGAAGTGGATAAAAACTTTGTTTATAACAAGAATGGAGTTTATGAGAAAGATGATGTGCCAGATGATATGTCTTTAATACTTGATACAAAAAGGGGGCTTTTTATTGTATTTGGTTGTGCTCACAGAGGGATTATAAATATCATAAAACAGGCAGAGAAGACATTTAATAAAAGGGTGTTTGGCTTCATCGGCGGGACACATCTGGGTCCAGCCAGTGATTATCAAAGGAAGATGGTAATTGAGGAGTTGAAAAAGATGGATTTAGAGATTATAGGACCGTCTCATTGCACGGGATTGAAGATGACGGCAGAACTTTATTGTATATTTAAAGATAAAGTGATATTCAACAATGTAGGGACGGTTTTAGAGGTCTGAATGCTGGCAAAGAGAATTATTCCCTGTCTGGATGTAAAGGAGGGGAGAGTAGTAAAAGGTATAAACTTTGTAAATTTAAAAGATGCGGGAGATCCAGTAGAGAGTGCCTTAGTTTACGATAAAGAAGGGGCAGATGAACTGGTGTTTTTAGATATCACCGCTTCTCATGAGAAAAGGGATATTATGATAGATGTAGTGGAAAGAACGGTGCAAAATGTATTTTTACCTGTTACCGTTGGGGGAGGTATAAGAACACTGGAGGACATCAGAAACCTTCTTTCAGCTGGTGCAGACAAGGTATCCATCAACACTCAGGCGGTAAAAGAACCAGAAATAATTGAAGAAGCATCCCGAGCATTCGGCAGCCAGTGTATTGCAGTAGCCATAGACGCAAAGAAAAAAGATGAGGGGTGGGAAGTTTATATTCATGGTGGAAGAACAGCTACGGGATTGGATGTTATTCAGTGGGCAAGATTTGTAGAGAAAAAAGGAGCAGGAGAGATCTTACTTACAAGCATGGATAGGGATGGAACAAAAGCAGGTTATGATATTCCACTGATAGAAGCGGTTGCAAAATCCGTTAATATACCCGTTATTGCTTCTGGCGGCGCAGGAAAACCAGAACATATGCTGGATGCATTTAGAGCAGGTGCTGATGCCGCATTAGCTGCTTCTATCTTCCATTACGGTGAATATTCAATAAGAGAGGTAAAAGAGTTTTTGTCAAAGAATGGTATATGTGTGAGGTTGATATGAAACTTGTAGAAATTTTAAATTTTGATGAAAAAGGACTTATTCCCGTAATTGTGCAGGATTTCTACAATGATGAGGTTTTGATGCTGGCTTATGCAAATAAAGAAGCAGTGGAAAATATCTTAAAGGATGAATCGGGTTGGTATTTCTCACGGGAGAGAAAAAGACTGTGGAAGAAGGGTGAAGAATCGGGACACACCCAGAAGGTAAAGGAGATATATTTTGACTGTGACGCAGATGCACTTTTGATAAAAGTGGAACAGAAGGGAGCGGCGTGTCATACCAATCATAGGAGTTGTTTTTACAGAAGGTATTTCAGGGGAAAGGTGATAGAAACAGAACCTCCTTTGCCTGAAGAATTTGAAGAGATTTTATATAAAGTGGGCCTGGATGAAAGAAAGGTAATAGATGAAGTGTATAAGATTATCACAGAAAGAAAAGAAACCATGCCGGAGGATTCTTATGTCGCTTCCCTGTTTAATGAGGGATTGGACAGGATACTGAAGAAAATAAGTGAAGAAGTTGCAGAGGTGATTTTAGCGGCTAAGGATGAAAAGAAGAGTCACATCATATATGAAGTAACGGACCTGGTTTTTCATCTTCTGGTCTGCTTAGCTTATTTTGATATACCGCCGTCAACTATAAGAGATGAGTTAAAACGCAGATTTAAGATATCCGGAATATTTGAAAAAGAAAGTAGATGAAGATCTGCTTCATCCTGGATGAAACATGGGACAGTGCATTAACAGATTTTGGTTTAAAATCAGCAAAGGTTCTATCTAAGAAATATGATGTTATAGTAGGAGCAATAAAACGCAGTTTTGCCTTCAAAGAAGCCCGGGAAAAAAATCTGGAAACATTTGACATTCTTCCCCTGAGAGGAAATGTATTTTCTTCCTTAAAGGGTTTTTTATTTTTAAAAGGTAAACTCTCTTCTATTAGACCCGATGTTGTAGTTAGCATAAGGGGAGAAGCATTTCTCTTCTCTTATATTTTGAGAAAAAAACTGGGTTTCCATCCTATAAGAATCTACGGAGAAGATAAAAACTGGCATTTTTCCTTACACAATCTCATATACCGGGACTGCTCACTCATTTTTACCTCTTATAAATTATGGAAAAGAAGTCCATTTAAGAACAGAGAAGTAACCATTATAAGGGGAATGGTGGAAAATGGATTTGGTTTTAAAAAAGAGGGTATGGTTTTGAGAAAGAAGATGGATATAGAGGATGAAGTGGTGTTTGGAGCAGTAGGAAGATGGGATAAGGTGAAGGGTTATCCCATACTCATAGATGCCTTCTACAGACTGAATAAAGAACTTCCAGAAACAAGGCTGTTTATTGTAGGTGAGAAAAAGGGGGGAAATGTAGAGGGAATAATGGAAAAAATACATAGGTATGGATTAAAGAATAAGATCTTTTTGGATTTTGAAAGAAAAAGGGATATTTCTGTATTTATGTCTGCTGTAGATGTGGGTGTGATTTCATCTACTTCTTCCGAGGTTATTGCAAGGGTGCCTCTGGAGTTTATGGCGGTTGGGAAACCAATAGTTACGACGAATGTTGGCGTTTTACCGGAGATTGTTAAAAACTCCTTTGGTTTAATTGCAAAACCTGATGCGGAGAGCCTTTATCAAAAGATGAAGGAAATAACAAGAATGGACTTGAAGCAGATGGGAAAGAATGCAAGAAAAGAGATAGAACAAAATTATTCACCTTCCGTTTTCCTCTCTCACTGGGAAAAGAATATACCTTCGGGATTGCCTCAAAATTTTACGGAT
>JAGGSF010000109.1 GCA_021159235.1 Deltaproteobacteria bacterium
ATCCCACTTGTTTAAAACCACAATGAGGCACTTGTTTGATTTCTGGGTGTAAGATGCAATTTTTTTGTCTTCAGCTGTTACCCCTTCTTTTGCATCGACAACGAGAATGACAATATCTGCTCTATTTATGGATAGTATGCTTCGTAAGGTGCTGATCTTTTCTATATCTTTCTTTATTTTGCTTTTTCTTCTTAGACCTGCCGTATCTATGAGAAGATATAATTCATTTTTATATTTAAATTCTGTATCTATGCTGTCGGTTGTGGTTCCGGGAAATGGACTTACATTGACCCTTTCCTCATTTAATATGGCGTTTACTATACTTGATTTCCCTACATTTGGTCTTCCTACCACCGCTATTTTTGCAGCGTGGGTCTTTTCTTTTCTTTCTCCTTCTTTAGCAAATGAGAGTAGCTTTTCTTTCAAGAGGTCTATATTTTTTCTATGTGTTACGGATATAGGTATGATTTCACCAAATTTGTAATATTCATTGATATTTTCTTGACTTTTCTTGGTATCTATCTTATTTGCAACCAGTAGAACAGGTTTATTGTATTTTCTCACCATCTCCATCAGTTCTTCATCTTCCTGAGTAGGGGATTGAGTGGCATCGAATAAAACGATTATTATATCTGCCCTTTCTAAACCTATGGATATTTGATTTAGGATGTAGGGAGAAAGCTCCATTTGTTTAGAAAAACCACCGGTATCTATAAACATGAAGTTTTTACCATTGATTTCCCCGTAATCAACAATCCTGTCCCTTGTGGTATGTGGTATGTTAATTACTATACTTTTCCTTTTTCCTACCAGGAGGTTGAATAGAGAAGATTTTCCTACATTTGCTCTTCCTACGATGGCAACCTGAGGAACGCTCATACTATCCAATTCTCTTTTTCTAATTCACTATCCGGAATAACTATCTGAATATATCCCCATTGAGGAAAACGCTCTTCTGTAGCCTTGCCTCTTATCTCCACAAATAATGTTACAATTTCTCTTTCTTTCAGGTTGAATGATTTTCTTTCTATGCCTATCTCTATTATTTCGCCCCTACATATCTTTATTCCCTCTTCTCCCTTGCTGATAAGTTTGTTTTCCTTACTGTAATGAAGGGTGGTAACCTTATCTTCTTCTACAATTATTCTATGTGTTTGGTCGTTGGTTAAGGTGATCTTCAGTATTTCTAAGCTGCGAAAACAATCTATGCGCAGGTAAAGAAATTGTTCATCAAAACACCAGTAAATCTTTTTTATTGTCTTTTTTGAGGGATGCATTGTGGAGAGGATATCTTCGTATTCACCGGCGCCCAGCCATTCATAGTAGGAGGTAATTTTCCCATCGATTGTTGGAGTGATAAATGTAGCGGGTTTTTTCTGCGGTTCAATGAATGTTCTTATTTTTTTTATAGGTTCATCTAAAACGGATGGGGGCGTTTTCGATGAAAAGAGATAGGCATTTTTCAAATGTATTCTGTATAGATTGTCGAACAAAAGATCCTGTTGCGAGCTATGTTCTGAACCATACCACCAGTTCCAATCGCTACCTTCAGCTATATATATTTCTCTTTCGCTCTGTTTTGATATTTCTTTCAGGTCTTCTTTCGTTTTCTTCAACAGTTCCCATGATTTATTGTCTTCTTCATCACCAATCCAGACCTTGAAATCTGCATTTATCCATGAACCAGGCCATATATCGTTGTTCAGGGGCAGGATTTCATCCTCGTGTTCTCGTAGATACTGGGATGGTGTGGTTAGGGTGATACTGTCATCCTCGTTTAGTCTCCTGTAAAGTAACTTGAGGAAGGGATAACCGTTTTTTCTGTAATATTCCCACGCGTTTTCTCCATCCAGTATAACACTTACTATAGGATTGTTGTTGCCGTTTGTTTTTCTCTTCATGGTGCTTATGAAATCTTCTACTGCTCTTTCCTCATCCATTTGAGCATAGGTGAAGGCGATCTTATCGGACAACTCCGTATCTCTGAAGAAGATATAGAGAGGCAAGTCTTTATATTTGTAACATCTATAAGGTGTGGCTGAAGGAAGGGTGTGTTTTAATATTACATCACCTGTCATAATGAAGTTAAATCCCTCTTGAGCTACCATATTTAGCGTTTCATCACTAACTGAACCTTCAGAAGGCCACAAACCCTTTATTTTCCCATTCAGGAGTTTTTCTGCGAATATCTTGCCTTCTTTTATCTGTTTTCTTGCATCTTCTGGATGAGTGAAACGAGATGGTAGTTTGATATCTGGTGAGCAAATAGAGGCTATATTTGTGTCGATGAGCAGAGGAAGGATGGGATGATAGAATGGAGATGTTGTTATTTCAATTTTTCCTTCAGTAAACGCCTCTCTGTACAGAGGAATAATTCTTTTCATAATTTCCATCTGTTTGTTGTAGATGGTTTTTTTATCATCTTCTGTAAAGTTTCGGTCTTTAGTAATGAGACTTTTTATTTCTCTGTCTTTTCTTTTTGTGTATTCTCCAAACCATGCCAGGTTGAACAGTACTTCGATGTCCCTTATCTCCTGTATGGTAAAGCCAGAGGAAGAGATCACCCCCTTGGAGCTTTTAAGCAATTGTCTTTTTTTGTACAGTTGACTATAGCGGGGAGATTCGGAAATTACTCGATGGTTAGCATAGAAAAAGTTGGAAATGATATATACCTTTTCTTCCTCATTCAAGGCTGATGTGTCTTTCAGCATCATTTCGTTCTGGATTTCTTTTACATTGTTGTGTGTATAGTCTTCTATTTGCTCTAATAATACAGGTGTAAGATTGAATGATACCTTCGCCTCTTCTTCTCTGGCAATCATCAACATATCGTAGTAGTCTTTTGCAGCATGTAATCTCACCCAGGGCATAAGATATGTATGTTCCCTGTCGTTTTTGTAATATGGCTGATGCATGTGCCATACTATAAAAAGATAAATCATGGGGTCAATTATATTGCAATTGCTTGAGAAAACAAGATATGTTTGATATAATTTAGTATGCAGATCTTTAATGCTTCTTCTTGTGGAGATGTGAAGATCAATGAAAATCATTGTGCAAGGCTCCTTTTTGCACGCAGCAGGTGTGATGATTGCATGAGATCATGTCCACAGGACGCTATATCGTTTTCTACAAGAGAGTATAAAGTAGCCAGGGATTGTAATGGATGCGGTATATGTTATTCCGCCTGCAGGACAGGGGCAATAAAGCTGAGTGATAATCTGGATGAGGTTGTTTTAAATAAGATATTGAAGGAGGCAAAAAGGAAAAAAGTGCGTTTTTTGTGCAGTAAGGCAAAAGCGGACGAAGATTCATATAATGTGGTTTTGTCCTGTATTAGCAGATTAACGGAAAATGTTTTATTTAGACTCATTAAAACAGGATTTGAGGTAGAGATAGTTAAGGGTGAATGCAGCGGCTGTGAATATGAAAAGAGTTTGTTTGTTTTTGAGAGGAATATGAACTTCTTAGAGGATATTCTTTCTTCTTTTAACATTAAAGAAAGGCCTGTTATTAAGCAGGAAATAGCCGAAAAGGAAATAGAAAAAGAAGAGTCTCCACGCCGGGAATTTTTTAGGATGTTTGCCAAGCCCATAAGGGATATGCGGGCAGAAAAACCCAGGAGACTGTTCTTTATGGATTTAATTCAAGGGCCTTTGTCTGAAAGAGAAACAGATTTTCTATTGAATATATCTATAAATGATAACTGTAATCTGTGTGGTGCATGTGTTTTTGTCTGTCCTACGAAGGCCATCACTGTAGAAAAAGACGATATAAAAGGTGTAATATATTTTTCTCCTTCCCTGTGCGTAGGTTGCAGGAATTGTATAGATGTTTGTATGAAAGAAGCGGTGAAGGGAGAAAGGGGAAATATGGTGTTGTTGAACAGAGATACGGTAAAATTAAAGGAGCTAAATAGACAGGTGTGTACGCATTGTGGCACCGTTTTTTACTCTGCGGGTGAAAAAGAGTTGTGTGATATATGTAAAATGAGGAAAGAGAAAGAAGATGCCTTGTTTGCTTCCTGGGAAGAGCAGAGGAGGAAAAATGACAGATAGGGTCTTTGTTATTGGACGAAAAAATCCTGATACAGATGGGATTGCATCTGTTATCGGTTATGCTCACCTGAAGAATAAGATTACAGGGGAAGACAGGTATGTTCCAGTTACGGCAGGATTGTTAGAAGTGAGAACGATGAAGATTTTGGATTTTCTGCTAATAAAATATCCTCCACTTATGGAGGATTTGAATCTTCATGTTTCAGATATTATGGCGAAAAGGGTGATTGTAGCTCCTTTAGGTACCCCTATTGTAGAGGTATTTAAGATCATGGTTAAGGAGGATATTCGTGTTGTTCCAGTTGTAGATAATGAAAACCGGTTTTTTGGATTGGTGGGTTTTATCGATATTGCTAAGAAGAGTATATCTACCGTTGTTCCTGATGTATTCAGGAGGGTGAAAACAAGTATCGAGTTGATGTCGAGGTCTGTATCTGGTGATGTAGTGAATAGTGTGGATGGAGGTGAGGAATTTATAGCTAATATTATGGTGGTTGCTACCAGTGCGGAAAGATTTTGTTCTGATATAGATACATTTGATGCGAGAGGAGTGGTAGCCGTGGTAGGAGACAGGGAGGATGTGCAAAGGGTGGCTATTGAAAAAAGGGTAAGATGCCTGGTGATATGTGATGGTTATGAGTTGAGTGAGGAGTTGCTTGAACTTGCAAGGAAAAATGAGGTTTCTGTGATTTATTCTCCCTATGGTGCTTGTACCACGGTTGGTTTGATTGAATGGAGCACGCCTGTTTATACAATTGCCAACAAGGGTGAGAGCGTAGCGAGACAGGGAGAAAGGGTAAATGATATAAGGGAGAGAATGCTTACCTCTCCCAATCGTGCCCTACCTGTGATTGATGAAAAAACGGGGAAGGTTTTGGGAATAATCACACGCACAGATCTCGCTAAGCATGTTGCAAGAAGGGTTATTTTAATTGATCATTCGGATACGCTTAATGCACCGGAGGGTATATTCAGCTGTGTTGTTGAGGAAATTATTGATCATCATCGATTTGGTGATATAAGATTAAAGGAGGCAGCCCGAATAAGGACAGAGCCCTGGGGCAGTACATCGGCTATCGTAGCGGACGAATATATGAAGCATAATTTAAAACCGGAGAGGAAGATTGCTCTCCTTCTGGCAGCTGGAATAATGATAAATACAGAATTTTTTGAGAAAGCTACCACCACAGAAAAGGACAAGGAAATGTTTGAATGGCTTATGGATATAAGCGGGGAGGATAAGGAGAGCTTTATTTCACGCATTAAAAATTTATAGGGGTATTGATGAAGCAGGTATATGAAGGAAAAGCAAAGATTCTTTATGAGACGGAAGACCCCGGGTTTCTAATTATGCACTTCAAGGATGATGCTACAGCATTCAACGGGAAGAAATTTGCTATAATAAAAGATAAGGGACGCTTGAATAAGGAGATAACTACCATTACTTTTGGCTGGTTGGAAAAAGCGGGTATTGACACACACTTTGTAAGGGATATATCGCAAAATGAGATCCTGGTAAGAAAGGTGAAGATTATACCGCTGGAAGTTGTGGTGAGAAATGTTGTTGCAGGTTCTTTGTCTAAGCGAATGGGTTTAAAGAAGGGCGAGAAACTGAAATTTCCCATTGTTGAATTTTATTACAAAAGTGATGAACTGGATGATCCTATGCTGAATGAATATCATATTCGAGTATTTGATATAGCAGACGAAGAAACAATTGAAAAGATGAAAGAAATTGCCTTTTGTGTTAATGATTTGCTAAAGAAAAAATTTGAGCAAGCAGGTATTTTACTGGTGGATTTTAAAATTGAATTTGGCAAAGATGAAAATGGAAAACTCATACTGGCAGATGAGGTTACACCGGATGGAACAAGATTGTGGGATATGAAAACAGGAGAGGTGCTGGATAAAGATAGATTTAGATTTGACCTGGGTGATTTGATAGAGGGGTATGAGAAGATTTTAGAGAGAATAAGGTGCGTTTCGTAGTGCTGGTAAAGCTGAAACAGGGGATACTGGATCCGCAGGGAAAAGCGATAAAGAAGGTTATAGAAAGAAGAGGGGAAGATAGAATTAAGGATATAAGGGTGGGGAAGTATTTTGAAATAGAGGTGGAAGAGTCAAATAAGATAGAGGCTCAGAAGATAGTGGAAAAGGTAGCCAAAGACACCCTTTCCAATCCCATCATAGAGACGGTTGATATAATACAATGAAGGTGGGTATTGTTGTTTTTCCTGGAACAAACTGTGACAGGGATGTTTTCTGGTCTGTGAAACTACTGGGTGGGGAACCCATATACATCTGGCATGAGGAAGAAGATGTAAGGGATGTAGATTGTATTATATTGCCAGGTGGTTTTTCTTATGGGGATTACCTTAGGCCTGGAGGATTGGCTAAGTTTTCAAAGATAATGGATAAAGTAGCTCTATTTGCGGATGAGGGGAAACCTGTTATAGGTATATGTAATGGTTTTCAGATTTTATGTGAATCGGGACTCCTTCCTGGCGTCCTTATGAAAAATGAAAATATGCGTTTTATATGCAGGGATATATATGTAAAGGTTGAAGAAAGTAGATGTGTGTTTACAAAGGATATTGAGGGTAAGGTATTGAAGATGCCCATTGCTCATAAGGAGGGAAATTTTTGGTGTGATGATGAGACATATGAAAGGATGAAGGAAAATGGGCAGATTGTTTTCAGGTATTCTACATCCAGTGGTGAAGTAAAGGATGAGGCAAATCCCAATGGTTCGCTGCATAATATTGCGGGAGTATGTAATACTAAGGGGAATATTTTAGGCATGATGCCTCACCCTGAGAGAGCTTGTGAGAAGCTTTTGGGTAGTCTGGATGGAAGAAAGATTCTAAATTTCGTCAAGGAGAAAAGATGGGCAAGAAGATGAGCAAGGTGGCATTTTCAGAGGCAGAGAGGTACATCGCGGGTGGAGTTGACAGCCCGGTGAGAGCATTTAAAGCGGTGGGTGGAGATCCACTATTTATTCAGAAGGGAAAGGGTAGCAGGATTTATGATATAGATGGCAATGAATACATAGATTATGTGGGTAGTTGGGGACCTGCTATTTTAGGTCATGCACCGGAGGAGGTAATAGATGCAGTGAAAAGGGTTACGGAACAAGGCTTGAGTTTCGGTGCACCTACAATACTGGAAACAGAATTGGCAAAGAGGGTTATAGAAGCTATCCCTTCCATTGAAAGGGTGAGGTTTGTGAGTTCCGGTACAGAAGCGACGATGAGTGCTTTAAGACTGGCCAGAGGATTTACAGGGAGAGAGAATATCGTGAAGTTTTCAGGATGCTATCATGGACATGTGGATTCTATGCTGGTGGAGGCAGGTTCTGGTGCAACAACCTTTGGAAGTCCTACCAGCCTGGGCATTCCACAGGATTTTGCTCGTCATACCATTGTTCTCCCATATAATGATATAGATGCCTGCTATAATGTTTTTAAAGAGAAGGGAAATACTATTGCCTGTGTTATTGTTGAACCGGTAGCTGGTAATATGGGAACGGTTTTGCCAGGTGAGAATTTTTTGGGTGATTTGAAAGAGATCACCTTGAAGTATAAGAGTATACTCATATTTGATGAGGTTTTAACGGGATTCAGGATCACCTATGGTGGTTATCAAAATCTGATAGGGGTAAAACCTGATCTTACATGCTTGGGGAAGGTGATAGGTGGGGGAATGCCGGTAGCTCTTTATGGAGGGAAAGAAGAGATTATGAGTCTTGTTTCTCCTCAAGGTGATGTTTATCAAGCAGGGACCCTGTCTGGAAATCCTCTGGCCATGATTTCAGGGATCAAAACCCTGGATATTTTGAAGAGAGAAAAACCTTATGTTTATCTCCATCAAACAACAGAGGAGCTGGCTTTAGGGTTGGAGGAAGAAGCAAAGAGAGCTGACCTGCCTGCTAAGGCCAGCTTTATAGGTTCCATGTTTACACTGTTTTTCTCTGATAAAAGGCCTGAGAATTTTGATATGGTTAAGAGATGCGATACATCTTTGTTTTCACAGTATTTTAATGGTATGCTAAAAAATGGTGTATATCTTCCCCCATCCCAGTTTGAAACAAATTTCGTATCCTGTACCCATACTAAAGATGATATTAGAAGAACGATTGATGCTTCAAGGGAGGTATTTAAAGATATCAAAAGACAAAAGAGATTTTTATCGTAACCTGTATACGGCGACAACGATAGGCTTTAGTGTTGTCTTTTCGGTGTTAATTGGAGGCGCTATAGGGTATCTTTTAGACAGATGGTTTCCCAGCCTGCACCCCTGGCTGTTTTTTATTTTTCTCTTTTTTGGTATTGTTGCTGGTTTTGAGAATATGTATAGAGGTTTTAAAAAGCTGAAAAAAAATGATAACGATAAGAAGACTTGAACAGATACAATTGGTGGTGTATCTTCTATCAATAGTTTTTTCTTATCTTGTGGGTGGGGTGGAGATGTGTACAGGCGTGGTAGTGGGAGGAATAATAATTTTTATTGATTGGTTTTTGCTAAAAAATATGTCTTTTTATTTTGTGAAAAAGAGGGGTAAAGGCGCTATATTTGGTTCGTTGATACGATGTATATTTATTGGTGTTTTACTTTCACTCTCATTCAGCCTCTTCGGGTTAAATGTAGGTGGTGTTTTGTGGGGTGTTTCCATAGTGCCTTTATCTCTGCTCTTGGTTACATTTTATTTAACTTTTAATTATCTTAAAGCGGGAGGAAGTTAAAGTGGAAGCACCAACGGTACTGGATTTTGTGATTAAATGGACTCATTTGCCGCATTATCTGGTTTTTACCTGGTTTATAATGTTTATTATCATAGTGTTTTCTTTAATCGCTCGTCTGAGTCTGAAACTTATGCCCTCAGGTTTTCAAAATGTAGTGGAAAGCATAGTAGAGATGTTGTATTCTTTTGTGGAAGACATATTGGGGAAGCATACCAAAAAACATTTTCCCCTTATTGCTACACTGGCTATATTTATCTTTTTTGCCAATATTGTTGAACTTGTTCCGGGTTTTGTTCCTCCTACCAGCAACTGGAATACAACTATTGCCATGGCACTCGTTGTATTTGTTTATTATCAATATTTAGGTATAAAGACACACGGTATAAAGTATATCAGGCATTTCATGGGTCCTGTATGGTGGCTTACACCTTTAATGATACCGATAGAGATAATCGGTCATTTTGCTCGCATTCTCTCTCTTTCTGTACGACTTTTTGGTAACATTATGGGTGATGATTTACTCCTGGCTATTATATTTTTTCTAATGCCAGTGCTTGTTCCCTTACCTATAATGGCATTGGTGCTTTTAGCAGCTACTATTCAGGCCTTCATCTTTTCACTCCTTTCCACTCTGTATATTGCCGATGCTATAAGCGGAGGGGAAATTGAATAAAATTTTATTGACTTTGTCTGATTTTTTGCAATACTTTAAAACGCATTTTTTGATAAGGGGGGTTTGATGTTGAGAAGAGGCGGAATTGTTTTTCTTAGTTGTATGGTTGTGTTATTTTTAATAGCTCCTGCTTTTGCTCAGGAAGTAAAGGATGCTGCACATCTGTCAATGTTCAATCATTATATGTATGTGGCACTTGCTGGAGCGTTGGGATTGGGCTTTGCTGCTCTGGGATGTGGTATCGGGCAAGGTCTGGCTATTCAGGGCACGGCAACGGGTATAGCACGTAATCCTGGGGCGGGAGGAAGGCTTTTGACCGTTATGATGATTGGTCTGGCCATGATAGAGTCTCTGACCATTTATATGTTGGTTGTGGTGCTTATTATCCTCTATGCAAACCCGTTTCATGTTATTTAACTTGAAAAGAAATGGTTTAATGTTATTTTTAATACAGGAGGAGTGGCCGAGTGGTTTAAGGCGGTGGTCTTGAAAACCACTGTGCGAAAGCACCGTAGGTTCGAATCCTACCTCCTCCGCTTTTTAAGGAGAGGTGGCCGAGTGGTTTAAGGCGCTCGCCTGCTAAGCGAGAGTAGAGATTAAAGCTCTATCGCGGGTTCGAATCCCGCCCTCTCCGCCATTTTACGATTTTTGCGAAATAAATTCCCTCGGGCTAAACCTATCACGGGCAAAATAATCCAAAGAATATAAAAGCTTCAGATGCTGTGATTATCTCAGATTAAGATATAAACAGAATATCTTCATAAGATTCTCCCCACCGTAAAAGGAGGGCTTAAGCCCTCCTTTTATTTTATATAATCAACAGGAGGAAAGTTAAATTTTTTCATCCAAATCTTTT
>JAGGSF010000066.1 GCA_021159235.1 Deltaproteobacteria bacterium
TGTGTTAGGCACGCCGCCAGCGTTCGTTCTGAGCCAGGATCAAACTCTCATTGAACTGTTCAATCCTCAATTTTTATACCTTACAGGCTGTATAGTTTTCAAAAGAACACGCCAATGCACAGTGGCGATGGCAAAATGAAAATATAATACACTTTTTGTATTCTGTCAAGTGTAAATCAAATGATGTGATTACTATTTAAAAAACATTTCCCTTGCAACAATGGCAGGAAAATACTCTATTGTATAAAAATTCCTCACCATTGTAAGAGACAAGAGCATGGATATGATTGTTTTTATCCACTACCCGCCATAACCTTCTTTCCATTTTTAAATCCTGAGCAAAGAAATCAGGGGATATCTTCTGTCCATGCTTTATTTTCTCCTCGTATCCCTCTTTTAAAAGCAGGGAAGGCAGAAAAGAAAGCGCTCTGTCTATACTGATCAAACAGTGAGGTAATTCTTTATCCAGTTCATCAAGTTTTATCGCATCCTCCACTACAAAGGGATAAGATTCTGTTCGCCTTAAACTCTCTACTACCGCACCTGTTTTAAGTCTCTTACCGATATCATTCACCAGGCTTCTTACATATGTTCCCTTTGAACACTTCACAGAAAAACATACTCTATTTCCCTCCATAGACCGAAACAAAACGTCGTATATGTTTATCTTTCTGGGAGATATAAAAACCCTTTCCCCTCTTCGAGCATATTCATAGAGTTTCTTTCCTTTATATTTCACCGCTGAAAAAGGTGGAGGAACCTGTTCAATCTCGCCTGCAAACTCGCTTAATACATTTTCTATCTTGCTCCGTGTTAAGGGTTTAAATTCTGCTCGGTGCAAAATCTTCCCCTCCATATCATAGGTATCAGTAGATATACCCAATCTCATGCACACCTCATACCTTTTATAACCAGCAGAAAGAAATGTAAGAATCTTTGTGGCTTCCCCTACACCAACAACCAGAAGTCCTGTAGCCAACGGATCCAATGTTCCCGCATGCCCGATCTTTTTAACATTCAGTTTTTTCCTTACCACACGAACAACATCAAACGAGGAAACTCCCTGTTCTTTATCTATGAGAAGAACACCGTTCATTACTAACCTTAGAAAACGCCCGTATAATCTTTTCCTTCACCTCATCCAAACTGCCACCTATCTCACAACCGGAGGCGTTTTTATGTCCACCCCCACCAAACAGCGCAGCCATTTGAGAAACATCCATGTTGCCCTTAGAGCGTATACTTACCCTGAATAAGGATGGTTCGTCTTCCCTTAAAAGGACACCCACTTCACTACCCTTCACCGCCCTCGCAAAATTTACAAAACCCTCCGTGGACTTGGTCTGGGTGCCTGTTTCTTTATACATCTTTTGAGTAACACACATAAGGGCGAGTTTACCATCACAGTAAGTTTCCAATGTGCTTAAGGCCAGCCCCAGTAACCTTAATGTGCTAAGGCGCCGCTCTTCGTAAATATTGAATGCAACATACCAGGGATCCACACCATATTCTAAAATTTCTGCCGCCGTCCTTAAAACCTTTGGGGTTGTGGTAAGATACCTGAATGAGCCCGTATCAGTAAGAATAGCTGCATAGATCTGAGTAGCTAAATCCTTATCCACTGGAAAATTCATATACTTTACAAATTGCCACATCAGACACCCTACCGCCGCGGCATCACTGTCAACGATATTTATATCGCCAAAATGCGTATTTGTTTCATGATGGTCTATATTTACCACCACATCTACCCTTTCTCTTACCGAATCGTCGAAACCCGTCCGCTGAAAATCCGCACAATCCAGAGCAATCAACACCTCGCACTCCGTTTCTTTCAACGGTTTAATCAGCTCTGCATCCGGCAAGAATGTAAAGTTTCCGGGGATAGGTGTGGCATTGAATATCTCCACCTGCTTTCCCTTCTTTCTCAATATTCTGCCCATAGCCAAGCTTGAACCTATGGCATCACCATCAGGGTTCTTGTGAGAAACAACAACAAATGAGGTTCGCCTCTGAATCAGCTCACACAGTCTCCCCCACTCTCTATTCATCCGATTCTTTTATCTCTTTCAATATATTATCTATACAAAACCCCTTTTCCATGGAACTGTCATAGATAAAGGAAAAATGCGGGATATACTTCAATTTCACCCTCTTCGCCATTGCCCGTGCGATAACAGAAGAGGCATGGTTCAAAACATCAATCATCTTTTGGGAATCATAATCTTCTGGATTCACCACATAGATTCTGGCATACTTTAAATCATCACTTAAATCCACATCCGTTACCGTAACAGCCCTGAGGCGCTCATCCTTCACATCAAACAATAAAGTTTTCGCCAATGCGCGATGTATCTCCTTAGCTACCCTTACACTTCTCTTATAAGGCCTTCTCATAAAATGCTCCTTTTTACATTTATCACTTCCACATCACACCTATCTTCTATAGCTCTCAAAACACGATTCAGCAGGTCCCTTACAAAATGCACATTGGAAGAAACACAAGCTACACCGAGCTGGGAATAATTATACTTCTCCTCATTATCTACAACACTTATGGAGATATTAAACCTGCGTCGCAACCCATCCTTAATGCTGGTTAAGATGCGCCTCTTATCCTTCAAATTAGAGCTATTATTCAAAAACAATGAAACATTCAACAATCCCACGATCATTCTCGGGCTACCTCTTTTATCCTGTATACCTCTATAACATCTCCCACCTTCACATCGTTGAAATTCTCTATCCTCAGCCCACACTCATAACCGGCAGGCACATCCATTACATCTTCCTTAAATCTCTTTAAAGAAGCAATCTTTCCTTCATAAACAACTGCATCATTTCTTATCACACGCACCCGCATATTCCTCAATACATGACCACTTAGCACATAACAACCCGCTACCGTTCCTGCATGGGGAATAGAAAACACCCTTCTTACCTCAACCTGACCCACCACCTCTTCTTCCACTTCAGGAGCAAGCATACCCTTCTGCGCCTTCTTTATATCATCTATCAAATCGTAGATTACTTTATAGGTGCGTATGTCAACCTTTAAATCCTGGGCCAATTTTGCCGCTTCCATTGTTGGTCTGGTATTAAAACCAACAATCATAGCACCAGAGGCGGATGCCAGATTAACATCCGTTTTATTAATTGCTCCTGTGCCTGCGTGAATAATATTTATCTTCACCTCATCCATAGAAAGACGAGAGACAGCATTACTCACAGCCTCAACAGAACCAGAAACATCCGTCTTGATAACAACAGAAAGCTCCTTTACCTCTTTTTCTCCTGGAGTTAATAACTCTTCCAAACTCACCTTCGGTGCTGAAACCTGTAACTCCTTCCTTCTTGCAGCACGCTCACGAGCAATCTGACGGGCAATCTTCTCATTCTTAACCACCACAAATTCATCACCAGCCGACGGTACATCATGGATTCCTAAAATCCTCACAGGCACTGACGGTCCTGCCTCCTTTATTCTCTTCCCCGTATCATCGATCAAAGCCCTTGCCCTTCCATAAGTTGAACCGACAACAAATACATCTCCTCTTCTCAAGGTTCCCTCCTTCACTAAGACAGTAGCCACAGGCCCCTGAGCAGGATCCAGAAGCGCCTCTATAACCACTCCTCTCGCATCTTTATCTGGATTTGACTTTAACTCTAAAATATCTGCCTGCAACAACACATTCTCCAGCAATTTATCAACACCTATACCCTTCTTGGCTGAAATATTGGCGAACAGATTATCTCCACCCCATTCTTCAGGCACAACACCATAATCTGCCAGCTGCTTTTTCACCTTATCGGGATTGGCATTGGGTTTATCAATCTTGTTTATAGCAACAACGATGGGAACATTGGCCGCTCTGGCATGGTCTATTGCCTCCTTAGTTTGAGGCATCACTCCATCATCAGCTGCCACCACCAAAATCACAACATCTGTAATCCTTGCACCACGAGCCCTCATCTCTGTAAATGCTTCATGTCCTGGTGTATCCAAAAATGTGATCTTGCGCCCATCCACCGTGACCATGTATGCTCCAATGTGCTGGGTAATTCCACCTGCTTCACTCTGAACAACCCTTGTTTTCCTGATATTATCCAGTAATGTAGTTTTGCCATGATCCACATGACCCATCACTGTAACTACCGGCGGGCGCGGTTTAAGGTTTTTCTCTTCAGCAGGTTCAACAGCAAGCTCAGAAAGTAGCTTCTCCTCCTCCGCTTCCTCTTTCTCCAGCTTCCACCCGTATTCCTCGGCTACAATACTCGCTGCACTCTCGTCAATAAAATCATTTTTCCTCAACATAACACCCAACTGAAACAGCTTGGATAAAACCTCAGATGTCTCCACGCCAATCTTCTTTGCAAACTCATAAACCGTAGTGTCACCGGTAATCCTAACCACCCTTTCCCGCTTTTCTTCCGGTTTCTTCTTTTTCACATGTTTTTTTCTCTCTTTAAATATCCGAGGGGTAGCTCTTTCAATAAGCTCTTTTTTCCTCCTCTCATAGGCCAGCCGCCTTGCTTTTCTCTCCTCTTCTGCCTTCTTTGCTGCAGCCTCAGACTCAATAATTCTGGATTTCAATCTTGTTTTCTGTTGCCATTCACGCATAAACCTGTTGGCAGTTTCCTCATCCACCGTGCCAAAATGGCTACTTACCTTAATACCTTTTTTCCCCAGGTAATCTATAACCTCAGAACTCTTTATATTGAGCCTTTGAGCAATACTGTATATTCTCACCTTTCCCATTTAGCTCTCCTCACCACGAGTGATATGCTCCCATATTAAATCGGCCCTCTTTTTACTCAAACCTTTTATATTTAAAAGCGCCTTTTTACCCGCTCTCCTTAAATCATCAACACTCTCATACCCAGCCTCATAAAGACCCCTTGCCACCTTTTCTCCCACTCCTTTAAACTTACAAAACTCCTTCAATATCTCCTCTTCTTTCTTACCCTCTTCTTTCCAATCATATTCAGAACTCTTCACAATATCTATATTATAACCGGTAAGTTTGGCCGCCAGTCTTGCATTTATCCCTTTCTTGCCAATAGCAATGGGAAAATCCTCATCGGAAACAACCACCCGTGCTTTTCTATTCTCTTCATCTACCTCCACAGCCAGTGCCCTGGCAGGAGAAATACTGTTTGCTATTAAAACCGAGGCATTGTGCGACCACTTGATTACATCTATTTTTTCATCACCCAATTCCTTCACCACAGCAGTTATGCGTACACCTTTGGATCCCACACATGTACCCACAGGATCAATGCGCGAGTCCTTAGTATAAACAGCCACCTTTGTTCTCTGCCCCGGTTCTCTAGCCACAGCTTTTATCTCCACTTCCCCCTCTCTCACCTCCGGCACTTCTCTAACAAACAACTCCTTTACAAAATCAGGATGGGTTCGCGAAAGAATAAGCTTCACACCTCTTGCCTCTCTTCTTACGCTCAAAAGGTATACCTTTATAGTATCACCCACAATAAACTTATCCGCTGGCGATTGTTCTCGTCGTGGCAATACACCCATTGTATTCTTAAAATCCACAATTATATTACCATCAACATCAACACTCCAAACTGTACCTGTTATGATCTTGCCCTCTTTCTTTTCATACTCTTCAAAAGTTGAACGCTTTTCTGCTTCCTTAAACATCTTAAGAACCGCATTCTCAGCTGTTGAAACCGCTATTCTCCCCATTTCCTTTGGATCAATCGGCACCTTCACCCTGCTTCCTCTGCGGACATTTTCTTTATATTTTTTCGCCTCGGATAAAGATATCTCACCCGCATTTTGAGGATGTGATACCACCTTTTTTTCCACATATACCTGAAATAATTCCCTTTCCTTATCAACCACAACCTCCACAGGAACATCCTTTCCAAACTTCCTCTGTGCCGCAGTCTTCATCGCATCCTTAATAACATCCAGAAGTTCATCTACAGAAAGATCATGTTCCTTAGCAATACTCGCAGCCAGTTCAAACAACTCTCTCATCAATATCTCCTAAACAATGCCTATCAGATGAGCTTTTTTAATCGTATTTAACGGTATCCTGTATACCACCTCATCCTTTGAACGAACGATTATATCCCCTTCATCTACATCTTCCAAGCGTCCACCGAAGTTTCTCCGTCCCCCTATAGGTTCTTCGGTGTAAACCACTATATCATTCCCCACATTTTGTACAAAATGCTCCTTTCTTCTAAGCATCCGATTTACACCGGGGGAGGAAACCTCCAGCGTATAAGGCTCATCAACAACACCTTCCACACTTAAAACCACACTTATCTCCCTGCTTACCCGTGCACAATCCTCAACGGTCACTCCACCTGGTTTATCTATATATACACGCAAAACTCTACCTTTCCCCCGTTTCAAAAATAACACATCATAAATAGAAATCCTTTTCGCTTCAGCGAACGGCTTGATAATCTCCCTTATTTTCTCTTCAATATCACCGCACTGCATTTCATAATTATATACTTAAGACTTTTATATGCAAGAATCTAACTGTTTAAGCTTAAAGAAACAGCCTTTAATGTATTATGGAGAAGCATGGCAATGGTCATTGGCCCTACCCCTCCAGGAACAGGAGTGATAAAGGAGGCTTTAGAAGAAACACTTCCAAAATCCACATCACCTACCACGCTATCGCCCTTCTTCTTAATACCCACATCTATCACCACCGCTCCTTCTTTAATCATATCTCCAGTTATGAGTCCCTCTTTACCTACCGCCGAAACTACAATATCTGCATTTTTCACCTTATCTTCAAGACCCTTGGTAAAAACATGGCATACCTGCACTGTAGCCCCTCTGTTGAGCAGAAGAAGAGCCATTGGCTTTCCTGTTATATTGCCCGCACCAACAACAACTACATCTTTTCCCTTCACCTCTATATCATAGGCCTCTAAAAGTTTCATAATGCCTGAAGCGGTGCAGGAAATAAAACACGGATTCCCCCTTGCCAGCCTTCCCATATTATAAGGATGAAATCCGTCCACATCCTTACAGGGAGCCACTGCCTCCACTACCCGGCTTTCATCTATATGTTCGGGCAGAGGAAGCTGAACGAGAATACCGTGAATCATAGGATTTTCATTCAGTGCCTCAATGACAGACAAAAGCTTCTTCTCCGTTATCTCCTGTGGCAAACGGTGATTTATGGAATATATACCCACCTGCTCGCAGGCTTTCGCTTTCATATTCACATAGAGCAGAGAGGCAGGGTTATTACCCACCAAAATCATGGCCAGCCCGGGAACAATACCTCTCTTCTTGTAATTTGATACCTCCACTTTTATATCTTCCATCACCTTCTGAGAAAGCGCTCTCCCATCTAAAATTGTCATCTAAGAAGGCCTCTCAATACGCGTAATCATCTTGCCTTTTTTAAATACAGACACATCACCAGTAGATGCAGAAACAACTATAGCCATAGCATTTGTGGAAGCAGTCATGGAAGCCGCAGCCATATGTCTGGAACCCAACCCCTTAGGTAAATCACCAACGCTTACCGGAGGGGCAAGATAAGCACCAGCTGAAACAATCACGCCTTCTCCATCAATCACTATTGCCCCATCCAGCAAACTATACTCCTTTAATGTATCGGAAAGATCATTCATCAGTATATTTCTTTCATCCTCAGCATAACCCTTAAATGGGTTAAATATCATCTGCCTGGAATAACCCATTACCTTCTCCACATCTCCCAACATGAATATCGTTCCTGTTGCTCTTCCTTCCCTCCCCGTAGAGGCTAAATCCAAAGCAACAGACAAAATCTTTTCAAAAACTTCACCTTTTATATCCGGTCCCAGTTTTATATCTTTTCCTGAAAATAAAAACTCATTCTCAGTCCCCATATCTATACAAAACAAACTGTCAACCTGTCCATCCATCCCCCCCAGAAGACAGACAACCATTTCATCCATTTTTAGCAAGCCTGAGGACAAAGCAACCATCAAAGCCAATTTTACCTTGTTTACACGGGTAATTTTTATAGAAGGAACAGATATCACATTCCCTGCATCTTTTAGCTCTTCCAAATTTACATCTTCACTTTCTCTTAGAACGATAATCTTTTTAATATCACCACCTATATTCTTTATATCATTACAATCCAATCCCACATCCTGATAGTAAAAGAGCAGAACTGCTTTTTCTAACTCCTTACATAAACTTATGCTTACATTAAGGAGCTGTTCTTTTATCTTCTGTTGCATCTTCATTATCTTCCTTTTCTTCCTTGATTGTTACATCCCTCACAAAATCAGGGCAATTTAAAACAATGCCCTTATAAAGAAACCTCTTCTTACAGACTTCTCTCCACGCACATATAGCACATAAACTCTTCTCTCTACTCATTTCTTTTATACACTAAAGCTTTATTTAAAGCATTGAGATAAGCCTTAGCAGATGCCTCAATAATATCCACCGCTATCCCTCGACCTGAAATGTCTCTCTCTATACCGGGAAATTTCACCCTTACAGAAACCTCGCCCAGGGCATCTTTCCCTTCAGTAACTGCCTTTATACGGTAAGAACTGAGTTTGCCTTTTAATCCTGTAATTCTCTCCAGCGCTTCATAAACTGCTTCCACCGGCCCATTTCCAGAAGCGGCATCCTTTATCCTTTCTTCTCCTTTCCTCAAAACCACCGTTGCCGTAGGTATGGTAGTAGTTCCACTGATCACCTGCAGAGACTCTAAACTGTAAACATCAGGAGAAGGAAATACCTCTTCCTCCATCAATGCAATAATATCCTCATCATACACCTCTTTCTTTTTATCTGCCAGAAGCTTGAATTTCTCAAATACACGAGCAAGCTCCTCCTGTGAAAGCTTGAATCCCAGTTCAGCCAACCGCTTCTCTAAACCTCTTTTACCGGAATGTTTGCCCAAAACCAACCTGCTTTCATACCCTATATCCGATGGTTTCATAATCTCATAGGTTGTGCGTTCCTTAATAATTCCGTCCTGATGGATACCTGCCTCATGGGCAAAGGCATTTTCTCCCACCACTGCCTTATTTCTCTGCACCATCAAACCTGTAAGTTTTGTAAGCAATCTACTGGTTCTGTAGATCTCCTTTGTATTTACATCCGTGTAGACCTTGAAAAAATCCTTCCGGGTCTTTATAGCCATAACTATTTCCTCCAGAGAGGCATTGCCCGCTCTCTCTCCTATTCCGTTTACCGTGCATTCCACCTGTCTTGCCCCGGCCAAAATTCCAGAAAGAGAATTTGCAACAGCCATGCCCAAATCGTTGTGACAGTGAAGACTTATTACAGCCTTATCAATATTGGGTATATTATTTATAAGATATTTAATAAGTTCATAGTATTCCTGGGGTGTGGTATACCCTACCGTATCCGGTATATTAACCGTCGTTGCTCCATTCTTTATAACCGCCTCTAAAATACGACACAGATAATCCCGATCACTTCTCGTTGCATCCTCCGGAGAAAATTCTACATCATCGGTGTAATTTCTCGCAAGCTTCACAGCATCTACTGCCTGCTCTATCACCTGATCATATGTCATACGCAACTTTTTTTCCACATGAATGGGAGAAGTGGCAATAAAGGTATGAATTCTTCTTCTTTCTGCTGGTTTCAACGCCTCTCCTGCCTTTTCAACATCACCCTTCACAGCCCTCGCTAAGCTGGCAATAATCGGTCCCCTTATTTTCTGAGCTATACGTCTCACCGATTCAAAATCACCCGGTGAAGAAGCAGCAAATCCCGCCTCAATCACATCTACATTCAATCTCCTCAACTGCCCCGCCATAATCAACTTTTCCTCTACATTCATACTTGCTCCGGGTGATTGTTCTCCATCCCTTAAGGTAGTATCAAATATTATTATCTTTTTGTTTTCCATCCTCCCTCCTTCCAAGAAACCTTCTCTTACTAACTTTTACCATGCATTCTACAGGCCCGGAAAATATATAGACTACAGAAAGCAAAAACAAGACAAAATAAGGCTTCCATAAAAAAAATATAAACACAGGCACCAGTGGCAGGTTCTTCCACCACTTAAAACCATTCAGGTTTATAT
>JAGGSF010000103.1 GCA_021159235.1 Deltaproteobacteria bacterium
AAAGCCCATGAGCTGGACCCTGAGGATAGGGTAGTGCGTTTCAATCTGAAGAAGATAAAAGAACTTATGGGAAAGGGATAGATGGCTGTTTCTAAGGCTGAGATTATTGATTATATCTTATCTAAGTTGTTTACAATCTGTCCTTATATTGATACAGCGGTGGTGTGTGATTACGATGGGCTTATCATGGGAAGTATGAGCAGGATGCCGTTTGAAGCGGAGACTGTAGGAGCTATTTCTTCTCTGGTTTTTCATAATGCAGGCAGGGTTGTGTCTGAGCTTAAAGAGGGTAATCTGGAAGATATAATTATAATAGGCGAGGATGGCTATGTATTGGTGATTAAGGTGCTGGATTTTGCTATACTCGTTGTTGCTTCCGCCGATAAGACAAAACTTATTGAAAGTTACGGACCTGCTTATAAAGCGGCCATGGCTATTTCTCTACTAAAAAAGGTTGTTTGAGATGGATATAGAGAAAGCCTTGAAAGATGAGATCGATAGCATTTTTGCTTCCGATTACACGCCGGATGAAGTTGAGAAAATAATCCACAGGACACGCAGGAAGGTGTCGGGGGATGCCTTTTTAATTGTGAAGTCGGGAGGGGAGACAGTATCTATTCTTCTCTCCCGGATTGATGGTGTCTATCGCATCTCTATGGAGATGACCTCTTTTTTATTGAGGGATAAAAAACTTGAAAGAGGTGGAAAAATATACAGGTTGTATGAGCATTTGAGTTCTCTTTCTGAAATGCAGGAAAAATATTTGATTCTGTTTGAGACAGAGAATAAAGAGGCAAAATTTTTGATATGTGATGAACTTTTAGGGCGGACAAGCTTACCGGTAGAGTTTGAAGAAAATAATGTTACGTTTCTAATAAGGTTAAAATGCTTGTTTTAGATCCGGAGGAATTACAGAAAATAGGTGATTGTATTAAGGAAAACCTGATTAAAGCTGCTAATGTGTCTGGTGTTCTGCTGATTGATATGGGAGGAAATGTTATTGTTGATGCAGGTTTTAAGGATAATAATATAGATGTGGCTTCTCTGGCTGCCTTATCTGCAGCTAATTTTGCAGCAATGGCAGAAATTGCCAGATTGATTGGAGAAACGGAGTTTTCTCTCCTCTTTCACAAGGGAAAGCAGGAGAATATCTATTTTACTAAGGCGGGCAGGTCATTTATTTTGGTTACTGTTTTTGGGAATGATATTTCCTTGGGATTAATGAGACTTAAGGTTTCCCATGTGAAAGAGGAAATTGAAAAAGAAATTGCTTCCGGAAGACTGAAAGAGGTATTTTAACCCCATTTTATTGATTTAGTGGTTTTCTTCTGTTAGACTGGATTCCATATGACTGAAAGAAAGTTTGTAAGCATAGGCAGCAAAATAACAGCGGTAAACGTTTCCATAGTGCTTATTTCTATAGTGGTGTTATTTTCTATCTCAGTGCTGGGTCTTATATATTTTAAGAATGATGCACTTAAAAGGACAGAGGGAGCACTTGAAGAGCAGATCAGAAAATCCCTGGAATGCAAAGCTGTTGCCTTAAGCACAAAGATAAGAATAGCACTAAAGGATAAGATTTCCGCAGTAGGGGTTATAGGTGAATGTTTGAAAAATAGAATGTGCATGTATGCAAGAACGAAGAATCCCTCATTCATCGAGGAAATGAAGGATAAATTCCCTTTTTTTCGCAAAAGAATTGGAGCAAGATGTGTTGCTCTCTATACCAAAGAGGGGCTCATACTTAAATATCCCTTAGAAAAACCTATTGTTCCCATTACACCGGAAAAGATAGAAACCACCTGTAGGTCGGAAGAAGGATGTTTTGTTGACTTTCATGTAAATGAAGATGGTGAGATATCTCACAGTGTAACTGTTCCTATTACCTGTAGAGAGAAGATAGTAGCCATATTGTTTGTGGATTTCTATCCCGATGATATATATGCTATTCTGCAGGCAGAGCAACCCGAGGAACGTTCTGAGATCTATGCCTGGATGATAAACAAGAAGGGAATACTTATCTTTGACCCACCGACAACTGCTCATGAATTGATAACCTTGAAGGATAACGTGGATTTATCAAATCCGAAGGAAGGGGAAGCATTAGCGAAAATTGTAAGAAATCATATTCTTAAGGGAGAAACAGGCTCTTCACGGTATATATTCAGAGGAATAGATAAGTTTGTAGGATATAGCTATATAAAAGAGACAGGGTGGGGGATAGGCCTAACCTATCCTACAAGAGAACTCTTTGTGCCGATTAGCGACTTAAAAAAAGGTATTAACGAGCGCATTGTTGTCATCTTGGTGGTGCTCAGTTTGTTTGGTATTTTTGTTGTTTTTGTTGCGGTAGGGGTGAGTTTCTGGTTATCGAAGAGATTGGTTAAGCCTATAATAGAAAGTATAGATACGATTAACCATATTATTGAGGGAGATATTTCTCGAAGGTTGGAGACAAAGCATAATGATGAAATTGGAGAGTTAGCTGAAGCGGTGAATAGATTGATGGATTCTGTGGCTCGAAAGCTGAGGGAAAAGACTTGATTCTCAGAGCGCAGAGCATTAAGAAATCTTTCTCTGTAGGCAGGAGGAAACTTCCGGTTGTAAAGGATGTGGATATATATGTGAAAAAAGGGGAAAATGTTTCTATAGTTGGAGAATCGGGAGCGGGAAAAACAACACTTGTTCATTGTTTATCTCTTTTAGAAGAGTATGATGGGGGGAAAATCTATTTTAAAGAAAAACCGATAGACAGGAAAAATATTCATGTTTTGAGAAGTGGAGTACAGATGGTATTTCAGAATTTTTCTGCCTCTTTAGATCCGAGAATGAATATAAAGGAAGCAATGGCGGAACCGTTGAGGATAAAAAGATTTCCTCTTTCATATATAGAGGAAAGGGTAAAAGAGGTAGTAGATATTGTGCATCTTCCAAGACATGTGCTTATGAGGAAAAAGAGCGGTCTAAGCGGTGGGGAACTGCAGCGGGTGGCTATTGCAAGAGCCTTGATAAGTTCACCAGAGCTGGTAATATTTGATGAAGCTACATCGGCTCTGGATACCTCTACTCAGGCTATCATTCTCAATCTGTTGATAGATTTAAAGATGAAATTTTCGCTGAGCTATTTGTTTGTCACCCATGATCTGACTCTGGCCAACTTTATTACGGATAGAATATATGTAATGTATAGAGGGAGAATTATAGAAGAAGCTCCTACGGAAGAGTTGTTCAGATATCCCTTACATCCCTATACCATGCTACTCAAGAAGGGGATCTTTGGATGCATGATGCAGGTTCGGGAGGGAAACAGTGAAGATGGATGTGAGTTTTATCCATTTTGTCGGTGGGCAACAAAGGAATGTGGGGAGCATCTTCCTTCTTTACAAAAGGTAAATGATAAGCATTTTGTAAGGTGTTTTCTTTATAGAAGATGAAATACGGGGAAGAGGCTATCTTACAGAGCCAGTTAGAGGTCTGGGAAAATGATTTTCCAGACAGGGATTATAAGATTCATATAGAGTTTCCCGAGTTTACCTGTTTGTGTCCTCGTTCCGGTTATCCGGATTTTGGTACTATAAAGATAGTTTATATCCCGGATAAATATGTAGTGGAATTGAAATCTCTGAAGTTATTTTTGAACAAATACAGGAAGCGGTACATTTCTCATGAGAATGCAACAAATGAGATATTCAATGCCCTGTATGATGTTTTAAAACCCAAATATCTGCAGGTGATAGGGGATTTTAATCCTCGGGGAAATATGAAGACAGTAGTTGAGGTAAATAGTGAAATGTTGAGGAGGAAACATGACTGATGCAGTTTTTGTAGAAGAGATTGAGTGTGGAAACCTGTGGTATGATCTTTCCAGTGAAGAGTTGAAGATGATGGCAAATAGAACTTCTATACACAATGAATGGGGCATTACCGTTTATCATACCAGGGTGAAATCCCGCAGTGCAAAGTTTACCTATGTGGTGAAAGAGGTTACACCGGAAATAGAGCGAGAGTTAAAAGCGGTGAGGGACTATTTGAAGGGAACAGATGTAATACTGGTAAGGAGAGATATCTGCCAGAACATTAGAAATAGGTTCAGGGTGGATTTCTTTGTTACCAGAGAGTATGCTCGTCTGGCGCATATGTTTAGTAACAGTTTTTTTGAGCCTCATGACAAGGATGCAGAACCGGATATTGTAGTGGTTCAGGTGCCGGAGTGGAAAGAAACTAAGATATACATCCATCCTACGGAAGACGGGAGGGTGTTCACATTCTGTCTGGGATCTGATTATTATGGAGAGACAAAGATGGCAGCACTAAGAGCTGCTATGTATTTGATGAGGGAATATAGAAATGGATTGGGAATGCACGCCGGGGGGAAATTGTACAGACTGAGAATAGGCAAAGATATAAAGCGTTTTGGTGTTCTTATTCTGGGTTTGAGTGGTACAGGTAAAACCACGATAACCTTAAGTGACCATGGACTGAAGTCGCCGGAAGGGATATCTATAAAGCAAGACGACATTATGCTGTTACGCAACGATAGCTTTGCCTATGGCACAGAAAATATGTTTTATATAAAAACAGACAATGTAACCAGTCAACCTTATCTATTTTATGCTACGCAGGTGCCGGGTGCTATAGCGGAGAATGCATGGGTAGATGATGAAGGAGAGATTGATTTTGATAACTGGACGATCACTACAAATGGCAGATGCATTGTTCCCCGGTATGCTATTCCACATACAGAGAACAATGTGGACTTACCTCGAACGGATTTTATCTTTTTCAACACTCGAAGATATGATCTTCCTCCCCTGGGAAGACTTATTTCTCCAGAGCAAGCGGCGTGTTATCTCATGTTGGGTGAGTCGTCCATCACCTCTGCAGAAGATCCAACCAGGGTTGGTGAGTCGAAAAGGGTGGTAGCATTTAATCCCTTTATTATAGATGATCCTCACAAGGAAGGAAATAAATTTTATGAGATATTGAAGAAAAATCCACATATAAAGGTATTTCTCATAAATACAGGATTTGTGGGAGGGGAGAAAGGAGTAAAGATAAAACCACAGGATACGATGAATCTGATAGTAGATGCATTGTCAGGGAATATTGAGTGGCAGTTTGATCCTGTTTTAGGTTATGAGGTAGTAAAAAGCTCAAGGCGGGTAGAGATGGAGAAATTTGACCCTTATAGAATTTACGGAAGAAGCAGATATGAAGAAATTTTAAATAAGTTGTTTAAAGAACGAAAGGGGTGGTTATCACAGTTTGAGGGCTTGCTTCCAGAGATTAAAAAGGCTTTGAGGTAGGAGGAATGATGAAAATAGTATTACTTATTCATGATGGATTTGAAGATTTGGAATATTTTGTGCCTAAGTATGTTCTTGAGGTTTCGGGATATGAAACACTTACCGTGGGCATAAGGGAAGGAAAAGAATGTAAGGGAAGGTGGGGATTGACGGCAAAGGTGGAAAAGGTAATTACAGATGTTCAGGTATCCGACATTGAAGGTGTTATTGTTCCTGGAGCTTATGCACCGGATAAGTTGAGGAGGTATGCACCTGTTTTAAAATTGGTTAGAGAGGTTTATGAAGCGGGAAAACTTGTATGCATGAGCTGTCATGGAGGACAGGTAGGCATTTCAGCCAACATTGTGAAGAATCATCATGCTACGGGTTCATTTGGAATCAAGGATGATCTTATAAATGCCGGTGCTATATATGAGGACAAACCCTGTGTGGTGGATGGGAACATTATATGGGCACAAGGGGTGCACGGTTTAGTAGAATACTGCCAGGAAATTTTGAGATATTTGAAACGAATGTAATTAATCTTTGGGTTGAGGATAAAAATGACCGCTTATAATCCCGATTTTGAAGAAGGAATATATAATATGTGGGAGAAGAGTAATCTTTTCTGCCCAAAGACGGATGAGAAAAAGGAAAACTTTTGTATTGTAATACCACCTCCTAATATTACAGGTATTTTGCACATTGGTCATGCCTTGAATGAGACTCTGCAAGATATTCTCGTAAGGTGGAGGAGGATGCAGGGATACAATGTTTTGTGGCTTCCGGGAGTGGATCATGCAGGTATTGCTACCCAGAATGTAGTGGAAAGGGAATTGAATAAAGAAGGTATTTCACGCTTTCAGATGGGTAGAGAAGCATTTATAAAGAAGGTGTGGGAATGGAAGGGGAGATATGAAGATAGGATTGTTAAACAGATAAAACGATTGGGTGCCTCCTGCGATTGGTCAAGGATGCGTTTTACGATGGATGAAGGCCTGTCCCGTGCGGTTAAAGAGGCATTTGTAAAACTTTATGAGGAAGGTTTGATATATAGAGGCCACTATATTGTAAATTGGTGTCCGCATTGTCTTACTGCATTATCCGACCTGGAGGTGGAATACAAAGAGGAAAATGGAAAATTGTATTACATTCTTTATCCTTTTAAAAATAGAAAGGGTGGACTTGTGGTTGCTACAACCAGACCGGAGACGATGTTTGGAGATGCCGCTGTTGCTGTGAATCCTGAGGATAAAAGGTATAAAGAGTTTGTGGGGGAAGATGTGGTTTTACCTGTAAGGGAAAGGATTATCCCTGTTATTGCAGATAGTTATGTAGATACCGCTTTTGGAACGGGTGTTTTAAAGATTACACCTGCTCACGATGCAAACGATTTTCTGGTGGGAAAGAGACATAACCTGAAAGAGATAAATGTGATAGATGAAAAGGGGTTTATGAATGAAGAAGCGGGTGTATTTGCAGGTATGGACAGAAATACCTGCAGGAAGGCATTGGTAAAGAAACTCTATGAGGATGGGTATCTGGTAAAGGTTGAAGATTACGAACATGCGGTAGGGCATTGTTACAGGTGTGGTACACCGGTAGAGCCTAAAATTTCGGAGCAATGGTTTTTGAAGATGAAACCATTAGCTAAAAGAGCAATTCGTGTGGTAGAGGAAGGAAAGGTAAATTTTATACCCGGGAATTGGAAGAATGTTTATCTTGAATGGATGAACAATATAAGGGATTGGTGCATCTCTCGGCAGATCTGGTGGGGACACAGAATTCCTGCTTACAGATGTATGAATTGTGGAAAATATAATGTTTCTATAGATAAACCTGAAAGGTGTAAGTGGTGTGGGGGAAGAGACTTTACCCAGGAAGAAGATGTATTGGATACCTGGTTTTCTTCTGCTCTATGGCCCTTTTCTACATTAGGATGGCCAGAGAAAACAGATAGTTTAAAGAGATTTTATCCTACCAGTGTTTTGGTTACGGGTTTTGATATTATCTTTTTCTGGGTAGCAAGGATGATAATGATGGGTCTTTACTTTATGGATGATGTTCCTTTCAGGGATGTTTATATTCATGCCCTGGTGAGGGATGAACATGGACAGAAGATGAGCAAAACGAAAAACAATGTTATAGATCCTATGGATGCAGTGAAAAAATACGGAGCGGATACTCTGAGATTTACCCTTTCTGCACTGGCTGTTCAGGGGAGAGATATCAGGCTTTCTGAGAAACGTATTGAGGGTTACAGACACTTTATGAATAAGATCTGGAATGCCTACAGGTTTATTGCCATCAATACAGAAGATTATGTTTTTAAAGGAAAACCTGATTCCCTTGATGCAGCATCACGATGGATAAGAAGCAGGTTTTACAGGACTGTGGATATGGTAAACAGACATCTGGAGAATTACAGGTTTAGTAGTGCTGCACTTTGCGCATATCAATTTGCATGGCATGAGTTTTGTGATTTTTATATAGAGATGAGTAAGATACATCTAAGAAGAGAAACGGAGAGGTATGGCACACAATTTGTTTTACTTGAGGTTTTTGAAGCTCTTTTGCGTCTTTTACACCCCTTTATTCCCTTTATAACTGAATATCTGTGGCAAAGATTGCCCGGCAGAAAAGAAAAAAGCATAATGATTAGCTCTTACCCACAGAGAGAGGATGAGTATATATTGCCTGTTGTGGAAAAGGAGATGGAGGTGGTTATTGGTTTTTCCAAGGCGGTAAGAAATATCAGAAGTGAAAACCTTATTTCACCATCCAAAAAACTTGAGGCATACTTCAGGGTTTTGGATGGTGAAATAAAGGAAATTGTTGAAAGATACAAGGAATATATATGTGTTCTGGCTGGCATTTCTCAAATTACTGTAGGTGAAGATGTGCCTGAGGGAGCTTGTTTTTCACAGCCTATGATGTATGGAGATGTATATGTATATATGGAAGGGATAGTGGATAAAGGGAAGGAAATAGATAGATTAAAAAAGCAGATGAAAAAATTGAGTGAAACGATGCGATTTTTGAGCAAGAAACTGTCAAATAAAGAATTTCTTTCTAAAGCACCGAAAGATCTGGTGGAGCTTAAGAGGAAGGAGTACAGTGAGGCGAGTTTGCTTTATCAAAAGCTGCAGGAGCAAATAGAAAAAATAAAAAACATATGATACGGTTTTTCCTCTTATTTTTGCTATTGTTTATACTGCCAGTACCCGTTTTTCCAGATTCTTTTGAAGATATAGCAAGGGATGTTTCCTCAAAACTGCTCCCTCAACATGGTTTGGTGGTGGAAGTAAAAGAGGGAATGATAAAGCTGAGCAAAGGAAAAAATAGTGGTTTGTTCTCTGGTGAGACGGTGTTCGTCTACAGGCCTGGGGGTGTAGTGAAAGATCCTTATAGCGGTGAGGTTTTTGAGGTAAAAAAGGGACTGGCTTATGCCATTATTACGGATTTGGAAGAAAACAGCGCCTGGGCAGAGATCATTGGAGGGGCAGAGGAAGAAAGAAGGCGTATCTTGGGCGTAATACCCAAAGGATTTAGAGATGTGGTCGGAAAGATAAAGATAGGAGATAGGTGGCAGGCAGGGGCAACTACCATGAGAGTGGGAGTAGTGACGCGGAAACCTGTTGTTTATAAAAGGTTAAAAGAAGCACTGGAAAAGACGGGTAGATTTCATGTAGTAGGTGCCGATGAATTTCAGATTGCTCTGACTGCTGAAAAGATAGTTGACTTGAATAGTAAAGAGAATAGAGCGGCCATAGGAAGGGCATTGAATCTTGGGATGTTGTTTTTTGTGAGTGTAGAGGACGGTAGAGATGTAAGTTGCCGTGTTTTCTCCGGTTATGATGGCAGGAGAATTGCTCGTTATAGCTTTTCTTTGGATAAGGAATTGGTATCAAGTAAGGAGTCCATCCCTGCGCAAAATCTTGTTCCTTCTTCCTTGGAGTTGAAACCGCGTTTGACATTTTATGAAAAGGCTTTAAACACACTGGGTCTTTACGCTCCATTACATATGCCTTCTTCTACCCCTGCCTTTGAACTTATTGCATCTTCAAGCCTGCGTGCTTTAAGCACGGCCTTTTGTATGGAGGATATAGATAATGATGGTAAGGTGGAGATTGTGGTGGCTCTGGGTAGAAAGGTTGTTGTTTATCATTTTAACGGTGATAGTTTTACCCCTGTTATGTCCTTTCGTCATGGATGGAACATAGTTAATATGGATTGTGCTGATATAGATAACGATGGATTAAAAGAGATATTCTTTTCAAATTTTGATCG
>JAGGSF010000117.1 GCA_021159235.1 Deltaproteobacteria bacterium
CCTCTCGCCCCGACCATATAGGGTTGAATCTGTTAGATGAATGTATTTTCCTCCTTGAGGTGCGGGGCGTAGCGCAGCCTGGTAGCGCACCAGTTTCGGGTACTGGGGGTCGGAGGTTCAAATCCTCTCGCCCCGACCAGATGCCTTCACACTTTTAAGCAATCTTTTTGTTTGACAGGGATTATCCAGTTTCTTATTGTTTGTCAGATTATGAAGGAAAAATCCAGTTTTAACGTTCTATTTGTAGCTGTATTTTTGGATATGTTAGGACTGGGTTTCATTGTTCCTCTGTTGCCCGGTTACGCCACAAATTTAGGGGCAACGGGTTTGTGGATAGCAGTCATTTTCGGAGGTTATTCGTTAACCAGGGTAATTGCTTTACCCATAATCGGCAGAATATCCGATAAAACGGGAAGGAAAAAGGCATTTATAGCTACGGGTTTGTTTTTATATGTGCTTTTGTCTTTTGGTTATGTAAAAGCATCAACGCTGTATGAACTATCAATAATTAGATTTATTCAGGGTATTGCCTCTGCCATGATTATTCCATTGGCTATGGCTTACATTGGGGAGTTGTCGCCAAAAGATAGAGAGGGTTCTTATATGGGAACATTTAGCATCTCTATATTTTGGGGAATGGGCTCGGGACCTCTTCTGGGTGGATTTTTAGAAGACAATTTTGGCACATTGTCCGTTTTTTATGCAATGGGAACTTTGAGTGCATTTTCATTGATTCTGGTTTTATTTCTTCTTCCAGAGCAAAGGGTGACAGGACACCTGCACATTGGCGAGGTGATATCTTATCAAAAACTCATAAAGGTAAAACCTGTTCAGGGTATACTGATATACCGTTTTGTCAATGCATTTATAAGGGGTGGCATCTATTCCTTTTTACCGATAATAGCAGCTTTAAGAGGATTATCCGCATTTGAGATTGGTATACTTATTTCTGTTAATACCCTCCTGGTGGGCATTTTTCAAAAACCATTCGGCAAATTTGCAGATAAATATGACAAGGTGTCGCTGATATTTTTTGGTAACTTGATTGCCTGTATGTCTTTACTTTTAATACCCGTATCTTCTGATTTTTATGCGTTATTTTTGGTGGGAATCATAATGGGTATAGGCAGTTCCATATCTATGCCCGCTGCTACTGCTATTGCGGTGAGGGCTGGAAAGAGATCCGGAATGGGTTCTGTTATGGGACTGTTCAATATGGCAATGGGCATAGGGATGATAGTTGCGCCTCTTATCTCAGGGGTGGTGATGGATGCTTTTAATATAGATGCTGTATTTTATTCTATGGGAGCAGTAGGTATTCTTGGAACATTTGTATTTTACATGTTTCTTAAAAATTCGAAAAATTTATGATATAAGAATTGTATGTTGGAGATTGCTCGGCTTACATTAAAGAATTCGGCAAGGGACAGAATATTCATTGTAATATTTGCATTCTGTATTTTATATTTTTTCATTCCCTTATTTAGTTCCTTTTCTATGCGTCAGATTCAGGAGGTTTCCATAACCATGTGTTTGAACTTAAATTCTGCTATTTTGCTTTTTTTGTCCATTTTTGGTGGTGTTTCTACCATCTGGAGAGATATAGAGAGAAAATATATCTACAATGTGTTGTCTCACCCTGTAAGGAGAACAGATTATATCTTAGGCAGATTTTTAGGGCTGTTTGCGCTGATGTTTATGGTAAGTGTAATAAATTTTATTCTTTCTGTAATAGATATAAATATCTCGGCAAGCATGTATAAGTCTTCTCTTCCCATAAATTACACCAATATAATGGTAGCGTTTTTATTTTCCCTTTTTAAATATACACTTTTAATGGCTTTTGCTTTTCTGATTGATTCTTTTGCTACCACTTTTTTTATGCCATTTTTTTTGACCATTGCCATCTTTTTTGCAGGAAATACCTCTCAGGGGGTTTATGAATACATAGTGGAAGGAACTACAGAATATTCTGCTATTTTTAAGGATATTGTTACTGCTATCTATTATATTCTGCCCAACTTTTCATCTTTTGATTTCACCCCTCAGGCGGTGTATAATCTTCATATTAGTCTAAATTCTGTTTTTGTGACAATTGTCTATTTTGTTTTGTATTTCGTTGTTGTTATGACTCTTACCTGTTTCATATTTGAAAAGAGAAACCTGACCTGAACTTATGAAGAAGGATAGAGTCTTTTTGTTACTTTTGGTTCTATCTTTTGTGCTCTTTGTGTTTACCATGCCTGATTTTACAAAGGATGTGAAGAGGAGACCTCTGTATCAAAAGTTGGGTTTTGTCCCTCAGGGGAAATTCTTGAAAAATCTGCTGGGAGAGTTTCGCTGGAGCAGTGGAGAATACTTCACATTTAAGGCTACAACCTACTATGGAGGTAAGAGCAGGAGTATTTTATCGGGCAGATTGAAAGAGGTGGAATATTACAATCTGTACAGGACCATACAGGCGGCGGTTTTGCTGAATCCATATCATGAGGATGCTTATTATTTCGCTGAAGGGGCTTTTGCCTGGGATATCAGGAGGGTGAAAGAAACCAATGCTTTGTTGAGGTATGTTTACAAGTATAGAGATTGGGACTTTAAGATACCATTTTTCTTGGGATTTAATTGTGCGTATTTTCTAAAGGATTACGGAAAAGCGGCGGTATATTTTAAAAAGGCAGCCGAAATGACACATTCTTCCCTTTTTACAAATCTGGCAGCTCGTTATTTTTATGAGGGCGGGGAGACAAAACTGGGCATTGAGTTTTTGAGGTATATGATAAGCAGTACCAGGGATGAGCGTATCAAGAAGATATACAAAAGAAGATTGAGCGCTTTACTCGGTATAGAAAAGATTGAAACAGGTATAGAAGAATTTAAAAAGAGGTATGGACGTTTGCCACAAGATATAGGTGAGCTTGTAAAATGTAATATTTTGAAAGAGATACCCAAGGATCCTTATGGTGGGAGGTTTTATATGGATAAAAGTGGCAGGATAAAAACTACCAGTAGATTCACCTGTAGGAATTTTAGATGATAGAGATAAAGGGGATTGCTAAAAATTATAAAACAAAAGGAAAGATTATACCGGCTTTGAAGGAATTGTCTTTAAGTATTAAAAAAGGAGAGATATTTGGTTTTTTGGGTCCCAATGGAGCGGGAAAGACCACCACCATAAAGATCATGGTTGATCTGATAAGGGCGGATAGGGGAGAGGTATTGATAAATGGTATATCTTCTTTAAATCCCAGATCCAGGGAATCCGTGGGATTTCTGCCTGAGCATCCAGCCTACTTTGATTTTCTAACGGGGAGAGAACTGTTGAGGTTTGCAGGAAGGATGCACAACGCTTATGATAGTAAGAGGGAAGAAAAGTTGTTAAAAACCTTTGAGTTGTTAGATGTAGCAGACAGGCAGATAAGAGGCTATAGCAAGGGCATGATACAGAGGTTGGGATTTGTTGTGGCTACTGTTCACGATCCTGATATTCTTATTCTGGATGAACCTATGAGTGGGTTGGATCCGACGGGTAGATTTATCTTGAAGAAAAGGATCAAGGAGTTAAAAGATGAGGGTAAAACAATATTCTTTTCATCTCACATCATACCGGATGTGGAAGAGTTGTGCGATAGAGTGGGTATAATAGATAAAGGAGAGCTTATCTCTTTGATGGACAGAAGAAAGATGCAGGATTTAACCGTAAGAGGTTTTAAGATTATATACAGGGATAAGGGTAACATACAGGAAAAAATAGTGGATAAGAACAAATTGGTAAGTGAACTGGAGATATTAAAAAGAGGTATGGAGATATTGAATATAGAGCCTGTAAAGAGGAGTTTGGAAGAGGTATTTATAGAAATTGTAAGTAAACAGGTATAAGATGGGTAATGTATATGTAGGAACATCGGGCTTTTTTTACAAGGATTGGAAGGGGGTTTTTTACCCATCTGAACTTAAAACCTACAGGTGGCTTTCTTATTATTCTAATATATTTAATACCGTGGAACTCAATTCTACTTTTTATCATCTGCCAAAGGATAAGACTGTAAAGGGGTGGATTCGGCGGGTGCCCGATGGTTTTGTATACAGTGTAAAGGCTTACAGAGAGATTACACATCAAAAATTGCTTAAAGATACAGAAGGGATCTATCTGCTTTTACATCTTCTAAAACCGTTGGGAAAAAAATTAGGTGTTTTACTGTTTCAGCTGCCTCCCGGTATAAAATTTGACAGGAACCTGCTCCTGGATTTTTGTAAGGCTTTACCAGGTCATTATCGGTTCAGTATTGAATTTAGGGATGAAAGCTGGTTTACAGAAAAAACATATGATATTTTGTGCAGGTATAATGTTGCATTCTGTATTTCTCATATGAAGAAGATAAAGACCATATACTGGATTACGGCAGATTTTGTTTATATTCGTTTACATGGACCACAGAAGATATATGCCTCTTCCTATTCGGATGAAGAACTCTACAGTTGGACCTCGTTTGTAAAAAAGCAGCTGAATGAAGGGAAGGATGTTTATGTTTATTTCAACAATACCTTTCATGGCTATGCTCCCAGGAATGCACTTAAACTAAGAGAGTTTTTGAGTGATGAATGAACCGTTGACCTGTATATTGAGGCCTCAGGATATGAGGGATTTTGTAGGCCAGAAGGATGTAAGAGATGCTCTATCTTATCTATTGAAAATAGAAAGGATTCCGTTTTCTCTGATCTTTTTTGGGCCACCGGGGACCGGAAAGACAGCATACGCCCACATCTTTGCTCGTGCGCATAGATGTTTTCTCCTTTCTATGAATGCCGCTGATTTTACATTGGGAAATTTGAGAAAAAATCTAAAAACTATAGAGGAAAGACCTATTCTTTTGTTGATAGATGAGATTCATAGATTGAACCGCATTCAGCAGGAGGCATTGCTTCCACTTATGGAAAAAGGAGAAATTGTGGTGGTGGGGACATCAACCGAGAACCCCTCATTCACATTAACGAAGGCTTTTCGTTCTCGCAGTCTTATATATGAGTTTAAGCCTTTATCCTTTGATGAGTTAAGCATAATACTTAATAGAGCCTTGATTTTTTTAAAAAAGAGAATAGATGATGAAGCTAAGAAGTTGCTCCTTTACTCTGCCTGTGGTGATGGAAGAAGACTACTGAATAGTGTGGAGCTTTTGAAAAATAAGGAATATATAACCAAAGATGAGGTAGGCAGATTACTGGGTGTAAGCATTAAATATGATAGGGTAGAAGAACATTACGATATAATCAGTGCATTTATAAAGAGTATAAGGGGAAGTGATGTAGATGCTTCGTTGTATTGGCTGGCACGCATGCTCAAGGGAGGAGAAGACCCCTTGTTTATCGCTCGCAGATTGATTGTACTGTCCTCTGAAGATATAGGCAATGCTGACCCTCAAGCTCTATCTGTGGCAGTGGATACATATAAGGCGGTGGAGGCTATAGGATTACCTGAAGGAAGAATACCATTGGCTCAATGCACCATCTATCTGTCCACTGCACCAAAGAGTAATGCCTCCTATAAGGCTGTAGAAAGGGCACTAAAGGATGTAGAGGAGGGGCTTATGATGGAAGTACCTTCCCATTTAAAGAGCATTCCTCGTTCTCATTATCTCTATCCTCATGATTTTGACAAAGGGTATGTAAAGCAGACTTACATTCCCCAAAAAATTAATTATTATATACCTACAGATAGAGGTTACGAGAGGAAGATAAGAGAGTTTTTAAGGATGCTGAATGAATATTAGAGAACTGGGGGAGTTTGGTTTTATAAATATGTTGAGGAAGATGTGTAAGAAAAAAGAGGGTATTTTAGGAATAGGGGATGATTGTGCAATAATAAAAGGTGAAAAAAAAGATTTTTTATTGACAACAGATCTTTTGGCAGAGGATGTGCACTTTATAAAGTCTCTTAATCCTCCGCATAAATTGGGTAGAAAATGTATGGCGGTGAATATAAGTGATATAGCGGCGATGGGTGGTGTGCCTCTATACGCTCTGGTCAGTATGGGTATACCGAAAAATATTGAACAAGATTACTTAGAAGGTGTAGTGAAGGGTATTGTTGAAGAAGCGGAGAAATTCTCCATTCATATTATCGGTGGAGATACTTCCTGTTTTGAGAAGCTGATGATCAGTATAACGATTGTAGGTGAAATAGAAAAAGGAAAGGCAATTTTGAGGAGTGGAGCAAAAGCTGGGGATAGGGTTTATGTTACAGGATGTATTGGTGGTTCTTATGTGGGGTTGGTTTTGTTGAAAAGGGGAATAGATGACAGAATAGTGGATAAACATCTTACTCCAGAACCCAGAATAGATATAGGAAGAAGGTTGATAGGTGTTGCTACCTCAATGATAGATATAAGCGATGGGATAATTGCTGATGCTCTGCACATCTGTGAGGAAAGTGAAACAGGGATGCATGTTTGTATAGAAAAGATTCCACTGTGTACAGAACCAGAAAGGTGGGGATTAAAGAGAGTAGAGCTGTTGACTGGAGGTGAGGATTATGAACTCTTGTTTACCGCACCTCCTTCAGAAGACAAGTATATCAGTTCTATCTCTTCTTCTGTGGGTGTTCCCATAACAATGATCGGCGAGGTAACGGAAAAGAGCATAGAATTTTCAGAAGAAGGTCAAAGGCTGGATATTACTTGCAAGGGATACAATCACTTTAGAGAATAATGATTGTTGAAATTTTTGTGTTTTTTGTTCTGCTTTTTGTTTCTGCCTTTTTCTCTGCCAGTGAAACAGCTCTCTTTTCTCTTCAAACCACCCAGCTGGTGTATATTGAAGAGCATCATAGTAAGAGTTACAGATATGTGGAAAGGTTATTACGGAATCCCAAGGAACTTTTGATTACAATACTTGTGGGCAACGATGTGGTGAATATTGCTGCATCCAGTATAATTACTGATGTATTCTTGAAGATATGGGGGAGTCTTTCGGTGGCTTTAAGTATTGGAATAATGACGCTTGTTCTTTTGATATTTTGTGAAACAACACCTAAATCTCTTGCCATGAGGAGCAATGTTTTCATTTCCACCCGTGTGGCTAAACTCATTTACTATTTTGGATATTTAATATCTCCTGCAAAATATGCTTTTTATTTCTTCAGTAAAGGTATGGATGTTGTTCTGGCCAAAAAGAGTGAAGAACAGCCCCTGAAATTAGGGGAGGAAGAATTTAAAGAGCTGGTAAAGATGAGCAGAGGTGTGGTGGATAAAGAAGAGGAAGAGATGATTCAGCGGACATTTCGATGGGAAGAGGTAAAAGTAAAAGATATTATGATACCCCTTCAAGATGTGGAGGCCTTTCCTGCCCATTTAACTTTGGAGGATGTTTTAAAAAGGATAAAATCTATTTACTACTCTCGCATACCTGTTTATGAGGGAACCAAGGAGAATATCATAGGAATTCTGTATCAAAAGGACCTGTTTTTATTAAAATTTGTGAAGGATAAGAAAAGAAAAAGTTTAAAAGAAATTTCACGTCCGGCGTTGTTTATCAGCTTGCATGCATCTGCGAATGAGGCGTTTAGATTTTTAAACACTAAAAAAATGCATTTGGCGGTAGTAAAAGAAGATAAGAAATGTTTGGGAATAGTGACCATGGAGGATATATTGGAAGAGTTGTTTGGCGAATTTAGAAAAGTGGAGGGAAAATGAAAAGAAGAGTGCTTATTGCTCCTTCTATTCTGTCTGCAGACATTACAAGTTTGAAGGAGGAGGTAAAGGCTTTGGAAGAAGCTGAGGTAGATTTGATACACATAGATGTTATGGATGGACATTTTGTGCCAAATATCACATTTGGTCCTATTGTTGTGGAGAATTTAAAGAAAATTACATATCTTCCCTTAGATGTGCATCTTATGATTTCCAACCCTGAGAAATATGCCTCCATTTTTGTTGATGCAGGTGCAGATATAGTTACCGTTCATCAAGAGGCATCTACACACCTGCATCGGATGATAAGTGAAGTGAAAAGTGCAGGGGCAAAAGCTGGTGTGGCTCTAAACCCTGCTACCCATCCATCCTGTTTAGAGTATGTGCTTAATGAGGTAGATGTGGTATTGGTGATGACAGTTAACCCCGGTTTTTCCGGGCAGAGTTTTATAAAGGATGTATCCAGAAAGATAGAGGAATTAGATGAGATGAGAAGAAAGGGTAACTATGATTTTCTTATAGAGGTAGATGGTGGTGTCAACGGGTTGAATGTGAAACTGTTGCGTGAATGTGGAGCAGATATATTTGTTTCTGGTAGTGCATTGTTTAGTAGTAAGGATTATAAAAAAACAGTGAAGGAATGGAGAGAAAAACTGAAATGATCAACAGTATAGTTGTAATAGGAGCGGGAAGCGTAGGCTATAATGTGGCCAGGACACTGGAGAAAGAAGGTGTGGATGTAACAGTGATAGATATTGATGCTGGAAAAATAAGGAATATCAGTGATAATCTGGATGTTGGTGTGGTAGAGGGCGATGGAACATCTCCTTCTGTTTTAAAAAAAGCGGAGGTGGAAAAAGCGGATATTGTAGTGATAGCTACAAATGATGATAGGGTAAACATGATTGCTACCTTAATGGTTGATAGGTTATTTCATGTGCGAAATAAGATTGTAAGGTTGAGAGATCCTCAATATTATGAAAACAGCGTTCTCATGGGTCCTTCTGGAATAAATGCCACCTGTGTGATAAATCCGGAGAAGGTGGTGGCAAGAGAAATCGTTAATCTGGTGCGTATTCCAGTCGCTGCGAATGTGATGGAGTTTGAAGAGGGAAAGGTTAAGATTATAGGATTGAAGATAAAGGATAAAAACCCTCATGTGTTTAGGCCTTTAAAGGAGCTCAATATTCCTTTTCTGGTTGTAGGTCTTTACCGTGAAAATGAATTGATCGTACCCGATGGCAGTTGCAGGTTCATTCCTGGTGATATTGCTTTGTTTATCGTAAGAGAAGGGGATATCGTGCCTCTTTCTCATGAAATGAATGAGGGATATTTTCCTATAAAGAGTGTGGTTATTATAGGCGGTGGACATATAGGAAGACTTGTTGCAAAAGAACTGGAAAAGAATGGTTACAGTGTAACGGTGATAGAGAGAAATAAGAAAAATTGTGAGATTCTTTCTAAGGAACTCAAGAAAAGCTCTGTTGTTCAGGGAGATGCATCAGATATAGAACTTTTAAAGGAAGAGGATGTGTTTTCCTCTGATTGTGTAATGACGTTGACCAATGATCAAGAATTTAATATCCTCGTTTCTCTTTTGTCCAAGCGAATGGGCGTGAAAAGGACAATCACTTTAATAAATATATCTGAATATTTTTCTTTGGCAATAAAGTTAGGATTGGATGCCATTGTTTCTCCCAAACTTTCTACCAGCAGTGCTATTTTGAGATTTGTAAGATATGAGCAAACAGTCTCTGTGGTGAGTATTTTTGAGTCCGCAGTTGAGGCCATAGAAAATGTGGTGGTAAGTGAATCTTATGTTGCCAATAAATTGATAAAAGATATTAAGTTTCCACGCGGATGCTT
>JAGGSF010000044.1 GCA_021159235.1 Deltaproteobacteria bacterium
GGAACTCAATGTGGATATAAAAAGGCATCCTCCTTCTTATTTTCTGGATGTTATCTCTAAAGCAAAATGTAACTTTATGTCTTTGGATTCTATAGGTGATAGATTGGTGAAAAGGGTATATAGAAGGTATGAGGAGAGGTTAAAGGAGAGTTATGCCCTTGATTTTGATGATCTTTTGTTGAATGTTATCGCTTTGTTTCAAAAACCAGAGATAAGAAAAAAATATGAAAATAGGTTTAGATATGTACTGGTTGATGAGTTTCACGATACAAATCTTCCTCAGTATGAGTTGATAAAGCTTCTTTCCCTTGGGACAGGGAAGGTGTGTGTGGTAGGAGATGAAGATCAATCAATCTATTCCTGGCGTGGTGCCAGAGTTGAAAATATGCGGAGATTTGTAGAAGATTTTTCTGCTCATACAATAAAACTGGAAAGAAACTATCGTTCTACCAGGCCCATATTGAATCTGGCAAACGAGATCATCTCCCATAACAAAGAAAGGATAGGGAAGGTATTGTTTACGGAAAAAGACGGTGGTGACATGCCTTACATAAGGATTTTTTTCTCTCGTGAAGAAGAGATTAAATTTGTTGTCAGTTATATCAAAAAAGAAAAGGATTTGAATGAGATAGCAGTGCTCTATCGCAATCAATATCTCTCCCGTCTTTTGGAAAGGGAGTTGATCTTGGAGAGAATACCTTACAGACTGCTGGGAGGGGTGGGATTTTTTGAGAGAAAGGAGATAAAGGATGTTTTGAGTTTTATGAAGATTCTCGTCAACGACAGGGATGGTATTTCCTTTCTGCGATCGGCATCCTGCATACCGAATATTGGGGAAAAGGCATGCCTTCAGGTAGAGAGATTGGTTAGAGAAGAAAAGATTTCCTATATAGAGGCGGCAGGCAGACAGAAGAAGAAAGAGGTGAGAAACTATGCTTGTGTTATGAAAAAGCTACAGGAGAAAATATATAAAGGAAAGATAAGAGACTTCTTTGAAGAACTGTTTGAACAAACGGGATATTTAGCCCAGCTGGATGAGGAGAGGAAGAAGAATGTAAAGGAGTTTATTGATTATGCGATAAGTTCTATAGAGGGTGAAGGTTTAACTGTAAGGGATTTTTTAAACAATATTGCACTTTTGGGGTATAAGAGAAACAGATTGAGAGACGAGAAGAATGCAGTGAATCTTATTACCATACATTCTGCCAAGGGACTGGAATTTGATACAGTGTTTATCATAGATGTGGATGAAGGTATCCTTCCATCTAAGAGGAGTTTGGAGGAAGGAATATACAAAAGCAGTATAGAAGAAGAGAGAAGATTACTTTATGTTGCTATTACCAGAGCGCGTAAAAGGGTGTTTGTTTTGTCCGGAGGGAAACCTTCTGTTTTTATGCGAGAGATAGGCAAAGGACGGAACATTAGATGGTTGTGATCAGTAAACAGTAAATGAAATAGAAGATAGAAGTTTGTTTTTTTCATCTAAGATATCCACTCTCCAGTTTCCTTTCATTTTTTCTGTAATGAGCTTTCTACTCCAGGTGCGCCATCTCTTTCCCTCAACATGTAATGAAATTTCTTGTATTTCCTTTTGTTCGTGGTACCATACATGTTTAATTGTGCATCCTTTTCCTGCATCCTCGATTTCTGTGAAGCAGAATAGGGAAAAGGGTTTTTTGAAGACAAAACTTTTTTGGGGGGCCCTTGGCTCTCTATCCTGTATGCCTTTACAAATGCATATCCTTGCTACTTTCAGACTTACTTCTTCATTTTTATGAACGGAAGGGGATGGTTTTTGCACGGAAGTGGTATTCGGTTCAGTAATTTTTGAAGGTTCCTGTGTAATAGTAATATTTGATTCTAAGGGAATGTTTTTTATATGATCTTTGGTTTTTTTCTTAGAGGGGACAGATAACCAGACTATCAGCAGTAAAGCTATTAAGGCTATAATGAGCCTTACAGTTTTCTTCTTATACTTTGGAGGTTCTGGTGGAGGCCTCTGAATCTCCTCTTTTTTCAAAACTTCGTTCTTGTAACGTTCAAGCACATCTTTTACAGAAAGCCCCAGGTATAAAGCATAACTGCGGAGATAACCCTGGGCATAGATTGAAGCTGGCAAGTCATTCCATCTATCTTCTTCTATTGCCTTTAGAGACCTGATGGGAATCCTTGTCTCTTCAGATAACGCTTCTAAGGAAATATTCTTCTTCTCTCTTTCTTTTTTTAGAAATGTTCCCAGTGTCATATTTGCTTTAACTGTGATAGATATTTTTCTCTTATCTGTTTAAAAATTTCTCTTATCCCTGGGCTGGCATAGTCAGGATACGTCCAGGACAGCGGTCTGAAGTCTTTATTCTGGTATATTAGTGTTAGATCTGCATAAACCCCATCTCTTAAATAGATGCGGTGAGTAAAATTTTTACCGGTGGCCAGAACCAATCTTTCGGCAGTTATGTATCCGGGGTCAATATTGGCTTGTCTCTTTTCCTCTTTGGAATATTTCAACTCTACCTTGTTGGTTTCATGCTTTATCTCTGGTAGCGTTTCCGGGGGTATCTTTATTTCTGGTAGTGTTTCCGGGGATATCAGTTTTAGAAAACTGATAAACTGTCGTTTCAGGGGTTTGCCCATCTCTTTGCAATAATAATCTGTAAAATTAAAGGGAAGAATTTCACTTGCAAAGTCTATCTGTCCAAATATACTGGAGAGCTCTTGCATCACAGCATTAAGAATTTCTTTTTCTTTGAATATTATGCTCATTATCAGTTTGACAGGCTTAGGTTTCTTTAGCTTACTCATTATTTGTTTTACTCAAATACAGAGTCTGGGTTGGATAGGCGAATTCAATTCCTCGTTTTTCAAATTCCTCTTTAATTTTGAAGTTTATCTCCTGCTGAATATCCATGTATTTATTGTAGCTTCTACCGATGATGTAATAGACTATCTCAAAGATAAGGCTGAAATCTCCATAGGAGAAAAAGTGCGCACGGTCAAAAATCGTATCATCAACACTTTCTATAATATCTCTGATTATACCGGGTATTTCCTTTAATTTTTCTAAACTGGTTTCATAGGTGACACCCAATCTGAAGACCACGCGGCGTTTATCCATTCTCTTGTAGTTATGCAGGCGTGAATTGGTAAGGTCGGTATTGGAAAAGACCAGTTCCTCTCCTCCCAGACTGCGTATTCTTGTGGTCTTGATACCAATGTGTTCAACAGTCCCTAAGTAACCGTCGATGGTGATAAAATCACCGATTTCAAATGGACGGTCAAAGAGTATGGCAAAGTAGCTGAACAGGTCTCCCAAAACTGTCTGAGCCGCTAAGGCAACTGCCACTCCTCCAATACCTAAGCCGGCAATTACTGCAGAGATTTTAAAACCGAGGTTATTCAGTAAAAAGACAACGCCCAAACCCCAGACAGTAACCTTTACTATGGGCATTATTGCCTTGATGTTGCGCTCTTTGGTTTCATCTTTTCCTTTCAGCCAGTAGTTTTCCAGTGCGTAGTTGATTATCTTTATCAAGAAGTAGATTCCAAAGATGGTTAAAAGGACTATTCCTAAGATGTCTATTCCCTTGTTTATAACAGGACTTAAGGTTAAACACCTGGTGCTTAGGTAAAAAGCACCAAAGTACAGCAGGGGAAGGATTGCCTTTTCAGTGGTATGAATCAGGAAATCATCTATGGTGGTTTTTGTTTTCTCCGCCCATCTCTTCAAACGTTTCACAAAGACAGTTTTGAATATCTGTATAATAAAAACAGAGACGAGGAAGGCTGCAATAAAGATAAGATAATCTAAAATACGATTTTGGAGAAATGTTTGTTGCATAATACTGTTGAGCATTTTAGTTTCCCTCAGCGATTAAGTTAAGCAAATAGGATATATTCCCTTCAGGTGAACGACCTGTATCTATGATCACACCTTCACTTTTGGAGAGATGTTCAAATTCCTCCTTTTGTTTTACATATATCTCCCATCTTCCATCAGAAATCGTTTTTTTCTTCTCTCTCTTTCTCAATCTTTCTTTTATTTCTTTCTCCTTACATATTGTTTCTACAAAGATAGGTTTTATACCCAGTTTGGCAACCTCTCTTTTCAGTGTTTCTCTCTTTTCCTTTTTTCTATAGGTGGCATCTAATATTACATTTTGTCCCTGTTTTAATGCGTTCTTCGCTCTTTTTACCATTTCTGCATAGGTTTTTTCTGTAATCTGTGGTGCATATATCCCCTCATTGTAGGAAGAAAATTCCCTTTTATAAGGAGAGAGGGATAAGAGTTCTTTTCTTACATAATCAGAATGAAATACAGCGGAATTCAGTCTTTTGGCCAGTTCTTTGGCTATCGTTGTTTTTCCTGTTCCCGTTAAACCCATAATACAGAATAAGCGGGGTTTATATCTTTCTGGAATATAGCTGTAGGATAGGTCAAAATACTGTCTGGAAGTCTCATCATTTGATTGAAAAGCATGAACCTTACCCCTTACATAAGCCCGATAAATCTTATAAAATGGAAGAATGGATGGCAGGTTGTAGTCGTGGGAAAAATCCATGTAAGAAGATATGAAGTGTTGGGAAAGCTCTTTTTCATTATGAAAATCTAAGTCCATTGCTAAAAAGGCAACATCTGAAGCTGTGTCTGAATATCTGAATCGTTCGTTGAATTCTATACAATCGTATATGTATATATTATTATCCGTTATACAGATGTTTTTGGAATACAGATCGCCATGACAATCGCATATCTTCCCCTGTTTTATCCTTTCTGCAAACAGCTCTTTATTTTCCCTGTAAAAATCATCTGTATATTTGAAGATAGCATCATATTGATGTTGTGTAATCAAATGGCCTATATAATCTTTAGTCTGCGCGAAGTTTTCATCCGTGTTGTTTTTAATTACCTCTATTTTGCCAAATTTATCAATGTCTCTACTTCTTTCTGCCTTCTGGTGGAAATTGGAAATGATACATGCAATCTTTTCTACCATTTTTCTTGAAACCTTCTTTTCTTCCAGCAGTTTATCCATCATTCTTTCCTGCGGCATCTCTATCATCTTCACCGCATAATCTATTACTTTCCCCCTTCCATCTATGGTTATATTACCACCATTGTTTTTTATGGGAACGACACCTAAATATATGCCGGGTGAAAGCCTTTTGTTTAGTTCCACCTCCTTAAAACAGAAATATCTTCTCTTCTCCAGTGTGGAGTAATCTAAAAAACCAAAGTTTACCGGTTTTTTTACCTTATAAGCATACTTTCCCGTTAAAAATACCCATGAAATGTGGGTCTGAAAGAGCTTGATGTGTTTTACCTCTTCAGGATATGCTTCCTTTTTCAACAGTGCTTCTACGATATCCATGTTTTCTCTCCATAAGCGAGTATATACATCCACAGTAATTTTGTCTGTACATATTGAGTTTTTTTGAGAGCTCTACACTTTTCTTGAATCCATCCCTCTTTTTGAAATCTTCCTCCAGGAAGTTTACCCCAAACTTTCCGGATAGAACCTCACCAATGTGGAAGATGCACTTTTCATCCTTCAAGGGGCTTACAGTCAAAGTGGTTGTAAAATATGGAACATGCATTTCTTCAGCCAATTTCACTGTTTCAAACATCCTCATTGCATAACACACCGTGCACCTCTTTCCCCTCTCCGGTTCATGCCTGTATATGTGGGTCATCTTGAACCATCTTCTAATGTCATATTTTCCTTCAATAAGTTTTAAATTCCACTTTTCAGCCAGTTTTCTTACTTCATCCAGTCTTCTTTCGTATTCCTTTCTGGGATGGATGTTCGGGTTATAGAAAAAGAGTGTTATATTGTTGAACCTGTTTTTCAGTCTTTCTACAACTGATGTAGCACAGGGACCACAGCAGACATGGAGGAGTATGCTATTTTCATTTCTTTTAACCATGGAAACGGGTTCAAAAGACAGGCGATGGAGGGGTGATACACCAAATCTTATAAGCATTTTCCTGTGCAGCTTTGTTCCGTAGGCCTTGTGTTTTTCAAACCTGTATTTCTGATACATATCGGAGAAGAGCATCATGAGTCTGTCTCGCCACACCTTGGCCAGTATGGAAGCAGCTGCAATGGCATCTACCTTTTCATCGCCCTTTACAATTGTTTTGTATTTTATGGGCAAAGAAAAATTGTCCTTTCCATCTATGAGTAAAAAATCAGGTTTTTGGGGCATGTTTTCTATTGCTCTTTTTATGGCCATTTCCGTAGCCTTTACAATGCCTGCCTCATCTATCTCTCTATTTGAAGCCATCCCTATACCCCAGATCGTTTTCCTCTTTATTTTTTCATACAGCTTTTCTCTTGCCTGTGGAGATATACTCTTTGATTCTTTTAGAATGGGAAGATTCACACTGTCTGGTATAATTACGCAGGCTGCAACAACGGGACCTGCCCAGGGGCCCCTGCCTGCTTCATCTACACCACCTATTAGTTTTGCCATTCTCTCTTCTTGGAAAACACACGAGAAAGTAGTGGAAGATTCATGTAACGAGCAATCACACTACATTTTACGATGAATAGAAAGTAGATTCTACTGTCATCTACTTCAGATAAGGTTTCAAAGTTTCCCTGTCCTTTGGAGATAACAATATCTGCATTGTAAAACGCCTTTTTACATTTTTCACTGCACCGGGAGATGTCCAATCCCGGCATGGCACTACCACTGGAAAGTATTTCCCCTATATTCTGCATGTTTATAGCTTTCATTTCATCTACGGTGACATCGTTTATAATCGGTGCTTCCCTGCCTACCATCTTTATGTTTATTTCTGGATAAGTGTCTTTTATTGTCTGTAAAAGCAGTTTATCGAATACTATCTCTCCTGCATTGTCGGCAACAAAGAGAAGATTTTTTGCCTTTTTTAATTCTTCCATAAAGATTCTGGAATCATCAAGGGTTATTGTGACGGATAGGGATGTGTTTATGGCATCATCTACATCAAATTGCTCCATCTGCGAGCCAAAATCTACTACATTTCCCGCTAAAGACAGTCTTACTGCTGTGTCTATGGGATTTTTTGATTCCTTGATTATTTTTTTTAGTTGAGGCAGGTAGGAAAAGGCAATCCTGGTAAACTTCTGTTTTACCTCTCTGTAGGGATCATCGTTGTTCAGCACCTTTTTTATGCACGAATATACACCTTCTGATATCACCGGTGGGGGTGCAGCAAAATCTACACTGGATAAATATCTTATAACGGATATTACCGCTTGCATCTTCTTTTCTTCGCTTGCTTTGATAATATCTGATGCTCTCAGGGCTTGATTCATAAAACATAGAATGCATTCGGATTTTGCTTTCATTTTCTCAATTTCAGGATATATAATAAGTTGAAGGTTGTCAATGAGGAGGAAAGATGCGGTTTCCAGAGGTAAGGGCGCGTCGGTTGAGGAAAAGCAAAGAGATAAGAGAGATGGTAAGGGAAACACGATTGTGTGTGAAGGATTTTGTCTATCCTTTGTTTGTGAAGGAAGGGATACACATGCCGGTGGATGTGGAATCCATGCCCGGTGTGCAGCAGTTGCCTTTGAAAGATCTGGTAAAGCAGGCGAAGAAGGCTTACAGTTCAGGAATACCAGCGGTAATTCTATTTGGTATTCCATCCCATAAGGATGAGATGGGTACTGAGGCTTACAGTGAGAAGGGGATAATAGCTCAGGCTATTAAAGCGGTGAAGGATGCGGTGCCAGAACTGGTGGTTATTGCTGATGCCTGTTTTTGCGAATATACATCTCATGGGCACTGTGGTGTTGTAGATAAAGAAGGCAGACTTTTAAATGAACCTACCAGAGAGTTGTTGAAAAAAGAGGCTTATGTATATGCTGAGGCAGGGGCAGATGTTATTGCTCCCTCTGGAATGATTGATGGCATGGTAAGTGCTATAAGAGAGGCACTGGATGGGGAAGGTTATGAAGATGTAGCCATTATGTCCTATTCTGCAAAGTATGCTTCTTCCTTTTATGGTCCTTTTCGTGATGCGGCAGAATCCTCTCCTCAATTTGGTAATAGAAAAACATATCAGATGGACATAGCCAATTCCAGAGAGGCAATAAAGGAGGTTATGCTGGATATTGAAGAAGGTGCAGATATTGTCATGGTCAAACCTGCCTTACCCTATCTGGATGTTATAAAAGAAGTTAGTAGTAGGTTTCCATATATACCCTTAGCTGCATACAATGTATCCGGTGAATATGCAATGGTTAAGGCTGCTGGGAAGCTGGGTTATATAGATGAAGATGCAGTGATGATGGAGATGCTCACTTCTATCAAGAGAGCGGGAGCGGATATTATAATCACCTATTTTGCACTGGATGCAGCACGTCTTCTGTAATGGCATGTGTTTTTCAGGGGACAGTATGTACACATAGGTCTTTTAGGATGGCAGAACCTTTTTCCCAGCGTAACGAAGCAGGAGTTGATCTCTTTCCAGTGTTTTTGAGGGATAACTTTTTTTAATTCTCTTTCCGTTTCCAGAACATTTTTTGTCTTCACCAGACCTAATCTATTGGAGATGCGATGAACATGAGTATCCACGCATATCTCATCTTTATCAAATGCAGCCGATAGAACCAGTGTGGCAACCTTTCTTCCCACACCGGGAAGAGAGAGAAGTTGGTCCAATTTCTGTGGAATCTTCCCCTTATATTTTTCTAAGAGCGTTTTTGTCAGCATCTTTAGCTTTTTGGCCTTGGTGTGGTAGAAACCTACCGGGTAGATGAGTTCTTCTATTTTTTCAACCGGAAACTCATTTAATTTCTTTAAATCCGGCGCATGTTCAATCAATCTTTTTAATGCCTTTTCCGTTACCTCATCTTTGGTGCGGGTGCTCAGGATACCACCGATTAAAACCAGAAATGGGTTTCTTTGCCTGCTTACATACGGTCTTTCAAAATCTTCTAAGTGATGAAACAGCTCCTCTATGTCCATTGATTGAGCGCTTTTTCATTTATCCTGATTCTCGCTTTTCCTCTGAGCTGTTTTATAAAATCTTGTATTGCTGTTTCTCTCCTTTTCTGCTCAAGCTCTTTCTTTGCTATATCTTTTAATCTTTCGTATTCTTTTTTACTGAGTGTTTTTCTTCCTTTTAGCTGATAGATATAAGCTGTTCCATCAAATATACAGAAATCTCCCTCTTTTTCCTTTAAAGAAAATACATTGTTTTTCAGACATGGAATTTCAAATGTTCCGCTCATTTTACTGAAGAAAGATGTCTGCTTCACTTTCAATCCTTCACCAGCTGCTAATTTTCTTATATTCTTTGATGATAACATCTTTTTCATTTCCATAGCTTTATTTTTAAGTAGTTCCTTTGATTTTTCTTCTCTGTATTTTTCTACAACCTTTTCTTTGACCTTTTCAAACGGTGGAATGTATGAAGGCTTCTTATTCAACAATCTGAACACAATATAATTCTCGCCAGATTTTACCGGGTCACTCACCTTTCCCTCATCCATATATAAGGATTGTTCAACTACTTCTTTGTTTA